>DORI01000241.1 GCA_003512365.1 Crocinitomicaceae bacterium
AGAGCTTCAAACAAGCGGCGAACGATACGGTTTTTTCCTGAATGCAATTCAACACCAACCTCTCTGTTATTACCAACTTCCACAAATTCTGCTTTGTCTACTTTGGTACGTCCGTCTTCAAGGTCCACTCCATTTAATAATTTTTCTAAATCCTCTTTGCTTACTGGTTTATGTAGTTCTACATGATAAATTTTTCGCGCTTGATAGCGAGGGTGTGTAAGTTTTTTTGCCATGTCCCCGTCATTCGTAAACAAGAGCAATCCCGTGGTTTCACGGTCAAGTCGACCAACCGGGTAAACACGCTCGCGGCAGGCTTTGCTCACCAAGGTCATAACGGTTTTTCTTCCTCTAGGATCATCCATTGTGGTGATAAATCCTTTTGGTTTGTTCAGCAGTACATACCTTTTGGTTTCGGCATTAATGGTTTCCCCATCGTATTGAACCACATCGCCTGGTTTGATTTTATACCCCAGCTCGGTAATAATTTGTCCGTTGACAGTCACCACTCCGGTTTGAATTAATACATCGGCCTCTCTTCTTGAGCAAACTCCCGCATTCGATAAATACTTGTTCAAGCGAATGGCGTCTTCATTAAAAGATGGCAGCGGATCTCCCTTTTTGACTTTTATCTTAAAATCAATGTATTTTCGCTTGTCGCGGGCTGTTACCTCCTTTTTAGGAGCAGCTTGTTTGGTGCCTCTTGTCGTTTTTCCTTTACTAGTGGAAGTGTTTCCTGACCTTTTCGGCGTGGGTTTATTCATAAAGCAAATTTACAGAATTCACTTTGGATTTACATCATTCGAGACTCTCTGATTTCACCTTCTTCTACACGAAGTATTTTTCCAGGAAATTTTCGAACTACTTCCATGTCGTGCGTAGCCATGAGAACGGCAGTCTTTTGTTCTTTTGCAACAGCTACTAATAATTGCATTATTTCTACAGAAGTTTCGGGGTCTAGGTTCCCTGTTGGCTCGTCGGCAAGAATTAATTCGGGATCATTCAATAACGCTCTGGCAATTGATACGCGCTGTTGTTCTCCTCCCGATAAGGTGTGTGGAAAATCGTTGGCTTTGTGCTCGATTCCGGCTAATTGTAAACAACTCAACGCACGTTTATGAATATCTTCCTTCTTTTTCCAACCCGTTGCCTTTAATACAAAATACAGGTTTTGAATGACATTTCGATCCATTAGGAGTTGGAAATCTTGAAAAATAATACCTATTTTTCTTCGTAAAAAAGGAATTTCCTTTCGTTTAATTCTCTTTAAGTTGAAGCCAGCTACCATCGCATCGCCTTCTGTCAAAAGAAGTTCGGCATACAAGGTTTTCATTAAACTACTTTTTCCGCTGCCGGTTTTACCGATGAGGTAAACAAAATCGTTTTCTTCCAAATCAAGATAAACATCCTTTAGCACAAGCTTCCCTTGTTGCTTGATTTGCGCATTGGTAATGGAAATAACTTTTGACACGACAAAAAATTTAGTGATACAAAGTTGCTCAATCGAATGAAACTTATTTTGATTACTCCATTTTTATCTTAACAATAACAGGTTTAAAACTTTTGATTCATGAATACCTAAATGACCCGCGCATCTCTAATTTTACATCCGATGAATAAGTTTTTGCTCTTCTTACTGCTTTTGGGAATAGGAAATAGTTTGTTTTCGCAACAAAGCAATAAATATATTTCTGACTACGCTTCTTATTTCCGGGCGGAAGATTTGTTTAACAAAGGACAATATGCCGCCGCAAGAGAGGTTTTTCGCTCCTTCATTGATAAAACAAAAAGCGAAACAGATCCAATGGTGGTTAAAGCTCATTACTACGAGGGTGTCTCGGCTTTGGAATTATTCAACAATGACGCTATTCCTCTACTGGAGCAATTCAATAGAAAATACCCTGAAAACATTTATATCTATGACATTAATTTCAGAGTAGGCAAATACTTTTTTCAAAAAGAGGATTTTGAAAAAGCGCAAAAATGGCTCCAGCAAGTTCCTGTGCGTGAAGTTGAAAAAGAAGCAAAAGACGAATTGCTTTTCAAGTTGGGATATGCTGCACTACAGAATTTAGACAACGACATTGCATACAGTGCTTTTAGAGACGCAAAAGACGGAACTGGGCCCTATGCTATGCCGAGCCTTTATTTCTACTCTCACCTCAGCTACCTTAAAAATGCAAATCAAATCGCATTAGAAGGCTTCCTTAAACTCCAAAATGATTCGACATTCTGCGGAATTGCTCCATATTATATTGCGCAGATATACCAAAAACAAGGGCAGTACGAAGAGGTCATAAACATGGCGCCGAGCGTCCTTAAATGTTCCCAAGTAGATAACGAAGCCGATGTAAATCATATCATTGGAAATGCCTTTTACAACTCAGGAAAATACCAAGAAGCCATTCCGTATTTAGAGAGTTTTTCCAAAAATGGAAAACCAAAAAGAGATGATGCCTACGAACTTGGATTTGCCTATTACAAAACGAAACAATACGAGAAAGCCATCAAACAATTTGATAAGGTGACGCGTGTTCCGGATAGTATTTCCCAAATAGCCATGTACCAGATTGGAGAATGTTACTTAAATCAAGAGAAGATTCTACCTGCAAGATCAGCGTTTGAGCGAGCTTCACAAATGACGTACATGGAAGATGTTCAAGAAGATGCCCTCTATAATTTTGCGGTATTATCTTTCAAATCTGACATAAATCCCTACGACGAATCTGTTCGTGCATTCGAAACGTTTCTGACGAAGTATCCAAATTCTAGTAGAAAAAAAGATGTCTATCAATATTTAGTAAACGTTTACACCAATACTTCCAATTTTGCAAAGGCTTTAGAGTCAATTTCCAGGTTGCCAAATCTCGATGCTAAACTCAAAAAAGTGTATCAAACAGTAGCTTTTAATTACGGGGTAGATCAATTTGAAAAACAACTCTTTTCTGAAGCCGTAAAGACTTTTAAGCTTGTTGACAAGTATCCAATTGACCCGCAAATGGTAGCGCTTTCTAAATATTGGTCCGCCGATGCACAACTGCGGATTGGACAAACTGACCTTGCAATTTCCACGTATAGAGAATTCATGGCGTCTCCTGCATCGAACGCTCTACCGGAGAAGTCAGATGCTTACTACAATATTGGCTATGGATATTTGAAAAAAAATGACCTCGATAAAGCCATCGAATCGTTTAGGATGTATTTGCAATCAAATCCAAAAGATGAGGCAAAGAAAATAGACGCGTGTTTTAGAGTTGCGGATTGCTATTATGTTCGAGAACAAAAAGACGACAATTTATTAGCAATTCAATATTATAACGAAGCGTTTAAAATGAATACCGACTATAACGACAAGGCGTTGTATTACGTTTCTAAAGCTTATGGTTACAACGGACAAGTCGCTGAGAAAATCGATGCTTTAAATAGATTAATTAAAGGTTATGGTTCTTCCAAATACCTCATGCGCGGTCGTTATGATTTAGGATGGGCTTACATGTCAATTAAAGAATATTCGAATGCACTAAAAGTATTTAAAGAGTTTATTTACGATTACCCAACAAATCAGTTTGTAGTGGATGTAAAATTAGCCATCGCAGATATTTATTTTAAAGAAGGAAATTATAAAAGCGCTGAGACTGAATTCTTGCAAATACTCAACGATTACGGAAAGTTAAGAGATGTGTGTGCGAATGCCGTCAATGGATTAGTGGAGGTTTATACATCTCAAAACAAAGTTGAAGAAGCAACAGAAATTGCAGACCGTTACCCTTGTGCAAACATTTCTGCAGATGAAAAAGAAAATATCTACTACACTCCTGCCATTGAGGCCTACAAATCTAACTTTTATGAAGATGCCATTCCTAAGTTTGAAGCGTACCTGAAAAAATTTCCTTCCGGTCGATTTGTTAATGAAAGCTATTACTTTCTTGGGAATTGTTTGTACAAAACCAAAGATACTACTCGCGCTATCGGTTATTTCGAACTGTTCCTTGAAACACCAACAACTGAATTTTCAGAAGTGGCAGCGTGGAGAACAGCTAATTATTTNNTAAAAGACTACACAAAAGGGTTAAAATATTACGAAAAACTTGACCAGATTGCCTCTAAACCTTCTGAGATTCTAAGCGGAAAAATAGGCGTCATGCGCTGTGCTTTCTTAACAGAAAACTATGCAAAATCCGCTCAAGCTTCTAAAGCAGTATTAGAAACTGTTGGAATAAATAATCAACAGCGCACAGAAGCCGAATACGCCAAGGGGATTTCTAATTACAAGCTTTCCAACTACGAATTAGCCAAGCCATCATTGGAATGGTTAGTAAAAAATACCACTACAGCCATGGGTTCAGAAGCGAAATTTACACTTGCCGAGATGTACTACAAGCAGGCGCTCTACCCACAAGCAGATGCAGAAATAAAAGCTTTACTGAAAATGAAGCCAAGTTATAATTTCTGGGTAGCAAAAGGCCTCATGTTACAGGTGCGCATTCAAATGATCAACGACGAACTCTTCCAAGCAGAGCAAACACTCAAATCTGTGATAGATCATTATCCAAATGAAACTGATGGTATTCTTGCCGAAGCAAATGAACTTTGGGATGAATTAATGCAGCTGAAAAATCCTCAGGAAAAAGAGGAGGAAGAAAACCAAAAAAGAATTGAGATAAATGACTAACAAAATACTCTTTATTGTATGTCTTTTCTGCTTGACTAATGTTTTGGCACAGCCAGATCAAATAACGGTCATTGGAAAGGGACAGCGCGAAATTGAACCGGCGACACGATTGCTCAATTCTCCTAAAATCTTGGACTCTATTCAAAGCACACCTGTGCCCTCCTATCCTATTCTATTTTTTCAAGCGCCCACAAAAATCATACTTGATACCATTGAGGCGGCCACCGTTGAAACCTCATCTGAAAAGTTAAAAAAACTATATCCATTTTATACTCGTTTGGGTATTGGAACTGCTCTTATGCCTCTAGGTGAGTTGTATTTCAATTCAACAAGGTCAAGGGCTTACCACTACGGTTTGCATACACAACACTTGAGTGCCTTCAAAACGAAAATATCTAAAGAAGATATTGACTATTTAACAGCAAATTTCGACAGAACGAATGTGTTGCTTTTTGGAAATATTATACAAGATAACTATCGTTTAAAGAGTAAGTTTAACTATAACACAGATGGTTTTCAATATTACGGGGCACGAAAAACAATTGACACCTTAATAAATCAAGCAGATTCTGCCAACAAGCAACGGTTCCAATCGATTGGAGGAGAGTTAACTTTTGAAGGCTTGAATGGAGATACGTCGGCATTTAATTATGCTATCAATACTCGGTATAATTACTTTTTCACAAAACCATTTAAAGCTGATTCATTAGACAAGTGGAACAGCAGAGAACATAGTGCAGGGATTAATTTCAAAGGTTGGTACAGGTATCAACACGAAACTTTTTACGGCGATTTAGGACTGCGCTTTAACGGATTTAGACACGGTATTGCAGATTCAGTGCTTTCTGCACTTGATTCTGGCATGGTGACAAACAACACCATAATTGATTTTGCTCCAGGAGTTTTAACGCAGATGTTTGACAACCGCTTAAAGGTAGAAGTGGGCGCGAAATTCTCGTTGGATATTTATTCAAAAACACGGCCTTATTTATATCCAAAGGTGGAAATTAAATACTCCATGTTCAACGATATTTTCATTCCTTACGTTGGAATAAATGGGGAATTGAAGCAAAACTCATTCAGAAGATTTTCGGAATTAAACCCTTTCATTCAAATTGTGCAAGATTCACTAAGAAACGAAAATAACTTGTTTAATTTCTATGGAGGGATTAAGGGAACGCTAAGTAAACGAATCAGTTTCAATGCAATGGCTAGTTTTGGACGTCACATTGGAATGGGACTATTTGTAAACGACTCTATAAAAATCAATACGTTTAAGGTTGTTTACGATACGGTAAGCATTATGAAAGTTGAAGGGTCCTTGTCTTATCAATTAGACGAAAAATTAAAAATTGACGGAATTGGTCGTTTCTACTCCTACCAAACCAAT
>DORI01000156.1 GCA_003512365.1 Crocinitomicaceae bacterium
AGACGCATGTCCTACAAATGCAATTATTGTTGGGGATTGGAATAATGAAACTTCAATTGTTCGCAAGAGCACAAAAGAAAACCGAGCGTATCAAGCACTCGAAGAAGTTGGAATTAAGCCAAACATGTGGTACAAGGTAAAAGTAAGAAACGAAGAGAATAAGGAACTTGCAGCATTGCAACATACAACTTCTCATCATTAATAATTTAAATAAGTAAAGCATGCAAAAAGAAGCGGCAATTAGAGAACCCCTCATATTAGGTCATAAAACATACCATGACGTAACGGAAGATGTATGTCGACCAATAGAGGACAAAGCGCCAAAGATGTGGTATATTTTGTTTGGTATCGCATTGATTATTGGATTGTATGGTGTAGGTAGTATCATGTACCTTTTAGGAACAGGTGTTGGTGTTTGGGGTCTTAATAAAACAATCGGTTGGGCTTGGGATATTACAAACTTCGTTTGGTGGGTAGGTATCGGTCATGCTGGAACGCTAATTTCTGCAGTGTTACTATTATTCCGTCAGAAATGGAGAATGGCAATCAACCGTTCAGCTGAGGCCATGACGATTTTCGCTGTATTTATGGCTGGTTTGTTTCCACTTATTCACATGGGTAGGTTGTGGGTTGGATATTGGACATTACCATTGCCAAATCAATTCGGATCTTTATGGGTAAACTTTAATTCACCTTTGCTTTGGGACGTATTCGCGATTTCAACCTATCTATCTGTTTCTCTTGTTTTCTGGTACATTGGTTTAATTCCTGATTTTGCCACAATCCGCGATAGAGCTAAGAAACCTGTGGCAAAGAAAATGTATTCAATTTTGTCATTTGGATGGTCAGGAAGAGCAAAACATTGGAATCGATTTGAATTGGTTTCTCTTGTTTTGGCAGGTTTAGCTACACCGTTGGTATTCTCAGTTCACTCGATTGTATCTTTCGACTTTGCAACTTCAGTAATTCCGGGATGGCACACTACGATTTTCCCGCCGTACTTCGTTGCTGGGGCAGTATTTTCTGGTTTTGCGATGGTTCAAACGCTACTTCTTATTATGAGAAAAGCGATGTCATTAGAGGCATATATCCATACAAAACACGTGGAGTACATGAATATTGTAATCATGGTAACGGGCTCAATAGTTGGGACTGCCTATATTACTGAATTATTTATATCATGGTATTCTGGAGTTGAATATGAAGCATATGCGTTTATCAATAGAGCTACCGGTCCATATTGGTGGGCGTATTGGGCGATGATGACGTGTAACGTTATTTCCCCTCAGCTTATGTGGTTTAGAAAATTGAGAAGAAGTTTAATGTTTACTTTCTTTATTTCAATTGTAGTTAATATAGGAATGTGGTTCGAGCGATACGTAATTATTGTTACCTCTTTGCATAGAGATTATATTCCGGCTGCATGGAGTATGCACTACCCAAGTCACATTGACATTGGTGTATATGTAGGTACGATTGGTCTATTTTTCGTGTTCTTCCTTTTGTTTGCGCGCTATTTCCCTGTATTGGCACTAAATGAAGTGAAAACTATATTGAAAGGTTCAGGCCAGTCTTACAAAGAATCACCTGATTATCATAAACATCATTAATAAACTGCACTATGTCAGATAAGGTAATATATGTCATGTTTGATGACGACGAAGTTCTAAAGGATGGAGCAAAAAAATTGGTATCCAAAGGGATAAAAATAAATGAAGTTTTTTCCCCATTTCCAATTCACGGAATTGATCCAATTATTGGAGTTAAACAAACACGACTAGGAATTATGGCTTTCTTGTACGGATTGACAGGATTGACATTAGCAACCATCGGAATGAGGTATTTCATGGTCGTAGATTGGCCAATGAATATTGGAGGAAAACCTAATTTTTCTTATTTGCAAAATATCTTGGCTTTCATTCCAATTAGTTTTGAGTTTACAGTTCTTTGTGCAGCTCATGGTATGGCGATAACGTATCTTTTGTTAAATAAGACATTGCCAGGTATGCCAGCTCAGAATCCCGATCCAAGAACAACGGATGATAAGTTTGTTATGGAAATTAGATTGAGTGAAAATTCGTCTATGACGGAAGCAGATTTGGATGCTGTAATAAAAGAAACAGGATTCATTGAAATTGATAAAAAAGATATAAAGTAGAAAAGAAGGGCCATGAATAAATTGTGGAATAAAATAAATATACTGTTTGCCATTGGTGTTGTTGCAACGCTAGGGTCTTGCAGTAAATCGGATCCAGATAGTCCGGGATTTGAGTACATGCCTGATATGTATCGATCTCCGGCAATTGAACCATACGTGGATTATGGTGAAATTCGTGGAAGAGAAAGAACAGAACTGAAGAGTTTGCTTTCTGCCATGGTGCCACCAAAAAATACGATTCCATATGTAAAGGGTGATTCTGCAAAAGTGCGATTAATGATGCCTTTTTTAAAGCCAAATGCAGGAATGCGCGAAACACATGGTTTATTTGATTGGGATGTTACTTCAGAAGATAATTACCTTGCTGCTAAGTCGATTTCAAATCCAATTAGGATGAATGAAAATAACAAGAAACAATTATTGGAGAAAGGTAAAACTCTTTACACGTCAATGTGTCAGCATTGCCATGGTGAAGCAGGGGACGGTAATGGTACAATGGTTACAAGTGGTGCCTACAAATCAGGAGGAAATATGAACTATAAAGATCAAGCAAAAATGGAACTTTCTGATGGCCAAATGTTCTACTCTATTTCTTATGGCAAGAATAATATGGGCGCACATTCTTCTCTGTTATCGAAGGAAGAAATTTGGGTATTAGTGCATTACGTAAGGTCATTGCAATACGGTGAGGCCTACAACGGAACCGCTGTCGCAAGTACTGCGCCGGCTGCACCAGTAGAGAATACTCCTGCAGTTAAAAAGGATGTAAAAAAGAAAGGTAAAAAATAATCGAAAGGACGATGGAATTTCAAATTACAAAAAATGCAAAGAACTTAACATATGGCCTTATAGGTGCAGGTTTAGTTCTTACTGGTATTGGTCTTGCCACAAGTATGGGGGATGATCATTTTTCTACAAGATTAATGGCCAATGGGATAATTAATGGGTTCTTTTTCTTTTCTTTAGGTTTAGGGGCATTATTTTTCTTAGCCCTTCAGTATGCAACTGAAACAGGATGGTACGCATCGGTGAAACGTGTAATTGAAGCAGTTGCAGGTTTCTTACCTTATGGAATGGCAATTTTTGGACTTGTCCTTTTGACAATTACGTTCATGCACGGTGCACACATTTACATTTGGATGGACCCGGAAATGACAGACCCCGCTTCTCATCACTACGATGAAATTATAGATGGAAAGTCTGCCTATCTAAATCCAGTTTTCTTTTGGATTAGAACCTTGGTTTATTTTGCTGTGTATTACATTTTCTTAACGGGATTCAAAAAGAGATCGTTGGAAGAAGATAGAATTGGTGGAACTGAATTGCACTTTAAAAATTACCGAAAAGGAGCCACATTTTTAGTGTTTTTCGCAGTATTTAGTTCAACATCTTCTTGGGATTGGTTGATGTCAATTGATGTTCACTGGTTCTCAACATTATTTGGCTGGTATACGTTTGCTGGAATGTGGTGTTCTACGATGGTTGTTTTAGTCTTAACGACACTTTACCTTAAAAATTTGGGACATTTAGAGAAAGTTAATGACTCGCATATTCACGATTTAGGAAAGTGGACATTCGCAACTTCATTTTTGTGGTCTTACCTTTTCTTTTCTCAATTTATGTTGATTTGGTATGCCAATATCGGAGAAGAGGTTACCTATTATCAAATGAGAATTGAAAATTTTAAGGTGTTATATTTTTCAATGTTCTTGATCAATTTTGCTTTTCCGATGTTAATATTAATGTCGAGAGACGCAAAAAGACATGCAGGCGTGTTAACTTTTGTTGGATTGGTAATTTTGTGTGGTCACTGGTTGGACGTTTATATCATGGTTTCAGCTGGTTCTTTGGGCGCAAATGCTCATATTGGCGCGTTAGAAATTGGTATGGCAATTTTGATGGCAGGTGTGTTTATTTATGCCATTTTGAATAACTTGACAAAAGCACCACTTACACCTGTGAACCACCCGTTCTTAGATGAAAGTGTTCATCATGAAATTTAACTGTATAACAATAGAATTAAAATAAAATGGGAAAATTAGGAATTCTTTTGGTAATCGTTTTGGGAGCTATAGCAGTTGCCCAACTAGTTCGAGTTTACGAGCATTCTTTGAAATTAAAAAAGACTGGTGAACACGATATTAATGACAGAGATAATAACCTCAACGCTTGGTTAATGTTATTATTTATGATTTTTCAGTTTGGAGGTTTTATTTACTTAATGTTGGCCTACGGATGGACAGGAAGAGGTCCTTCGGCTTCATTGGAAGGAGAAGAAACAGATTGGTTGCTTAATCTAAATTTTGTGATAATTATCGCGGTTTTCTTCTTAACAAACTTCCTTTTGTTTTACTTTTCTTACAAGTACGTAAGAAAACCAGGGGTTAGAGCCACTTATTTCCCCCATAATAATAAGTTGGAAATGATATGGACAGTAGTACCGGCATGTGTGTTGGCAGTAATTATTATTTTAGGTCTTCGTTCATGGAATAACCTAACATCTCCTTCAGGTGATGGTGCTGTGGTTATTGAGTTGTATTCAAAACAATTCGATTGGACGGCGAGATATGCCGGAGAGGATAATGTTTTGGGTAAATATGATTATAAATTAACTACTGGAACAAACGAATTAGGAATCCTTACTGCTAAAACCATCGAGGATGCCATTGTAGAAAGAGAGAAAAAAGTAAATTCAATCAACAAATTACTTTCGAATGCTGACACGGTTTTGAGTGATTCATTAGTTGAGGCGCAAGAGTTTACGTTGTCACATAACGAACGTATATTGCGATCACTTTATCAATTGAAACAAAACCATAATACAGAGGTAGATAAAAATGCGGAAGATGACATCATTGTCAAAGGAACTTTGGTTTTATGTGTCGGACAGGAATATGAATTTAACTTTCGTTCCATGGATGTAATCCACTCAGCATATTTCCCGCACTTTCGAGCACAAATTAATACTGTTCCGGGAATGACAACGAGAACAAAATTTACTCCGTCAATAACCACAGCTGAAATGAGGGAAATTAAAAATGACCCTAAATTTAAGTATGTTTTGATGTGTAACAAAATTTGTGGAAAAGCTCACTACAAAATGAAAATGGACATTGAAGTACTTTCAAAAGCTGAATATGCGGCTTGGTTGGCAGGAAAAAAGAAAGAAACGTTCAAATTGAAATATGGAAACGCGCCTGCTGAAGGAGGAGACGATATGGCGAAAGAAGATGGAAGTAATTCTGGAGAGGATATGCCTGCTGAAGACGCGACCGGAGAGGCTGCACCAATAAAAAAAGAAGACGAAATTTAATAACGAAATAAAACAAAAATAAAATGGGATCTCACGCACACGATTCACACGATCTTGGACATGCTCATCATGAAGAGCACCACCACGAAGAGAATTTTGTTTCAAAGTACATTT
>DORI01000223.1 GCA_003512365.1 Crocinitomicaceae bacterium
AAAGAAATAATTAAAGAAATTCGAGAAAGATTGTCCTTTATTTTAAATGTCGGATTGGACTACCTAACGCTAAACAGACCATCAAAATCCCTGTCTGGTGGGGAAGCGCAACGCATTCGCTTAGCAACTCAAATCGGGACGCAACTTATTAATGTATTGTATATTTTAGACGAGCCTTCGATTGGACTTCACCAAAGAGACAACTCAAAACTTATTAACTCTCTAAAAAAACTAAGAGACGCCGGAAATTCTGTATTAGTGGTTGAACACGATAAGGAAATGATGGAAAATGCAGACTTTATTGTCGAAATAGGTCCGAGAGCGGGGCGCTTTGGAGGAAAAATAGTAGCAGCGGGTACCTATAACGATTACATTGGTTTTGATACGGAAACCACTTTGTTCCTAAATGGAAAAAAAGAAATTCCAATTCCAAAAATTCGCAGACCAGGAAATGGCCTTTTTTTGAATCTCGTAAAAGCCAATGGACATAATTTGAAAAACGTAAATTTGAAAATCCCCATTGGAACGCTAACATGCATAACAGGAGTTTCTGGAAGTGGGAAATCTAGTTTAATTAATCAAACCTTATTCCCTGCGCTTCAAGCACATTTTCATAATGGATTAAAGAAACCCTTGCCATACAAGGAACTAAAAGGCTTGGAAAACTTGGACAAGGTAATAGAAATAGATCAAAGTCCAATTGGAAGAACACCAAGATCAAATCCAGTAACTTACACAAAAGTCTTTGATGACATCCGAAATCTATTTGCTACACTTCNNCAAATCCGAGGATATAAACCAGGTAGATTTTCGTTTAATGTTTCTGGAGGAAAATGTGAGGTATGCAATGGAGGTGGCATGCGACTCATCGAAATGAATTTTTTACCCGATGTATACGTGGAATGTGAGAGCTGTAATGGAAAAAGATACAATCGGGAAACCTTGGAGATCAAATATAAAGGAAAATCGATNNGATTTCTGATGTTTTGAATTTAACCATTGAAGAATCATTGCCGTTTTTTGAAGCAATTCCGAAAATTCATCGCGTATTAAAAACACTTAACGATGTTGGACTAGGTTACGTAACACTCGGACAAAGTGCTACAACCTTGTCTGGTGGAGAAGCACAACGTATAAAACTGGCAAGTGAACTTTCGCGGAAAGGGACAGGTAAGACAATATACTTGCTTGATGAGCCTTCGACAGGTCTACATTTTGAAGACATCCGGTTGCTATTAGATGTATTGCAAAAATTAGTGAATGAAGGAAATACGGTAGTGCTAATTGAACACAATTTAGATTTAATCAAAGTGGCAGATCACATTATTGATATTGGTCCGGATGCTGGTGAAAAGGGTGGAGAAATTTGTTTTCAAGGAACGCCTGAAGAAATGGTAAAACAAAAAAAATCTACTTCTCATACAGCAAAATATTTATCTAATGAGTTGGGTCGTAAATAAATTAATTTCCTTTTGACCGAAATATAATTTGAGTAAATTTGCATCTCAATTAAAACAAAAGAAATTATGGCACTTGAAATTACAGATAACAATTTTGATGAATTAGTATTAAAATCTGATAAACCAGTAGTTGTTGATTTTTGGGCAGAATGGTGTGGGCCTTGCCGCATGATTGGACCAGTTATTGAAGAAATGGCAACGGAATACGAAGGAAAAGCAGTAATTGGAAAAGTTAATGTTGACCTTAATAGCTCTGTATCCGCTCAGTTCAATGTTCGTAACATCCCAACAGTTTTGTTTATAAAAAATGGTGAGGTTGTCGACAAATCAGTAGGCGCAGTACCAAAGGCTACCTTAGCACAGAAATTAGAAGCATTGTTATAATGTCAGAAGCCGAGAAATCTCGGCTTTTTTGTTATGAGTAATTTATTTAGAAGACTTAAATATTACGGAATAGGCTTTGGCCTCGGATTGATTATCGTGTTTTTCTTTTTCGGTAACCGCGGTTGTAATTGGGGACCAGAGTCACGAGTAAAAACAGCAATTAAAGACAGGGTTCTTATTGTCAATCAAGCAAATGAACTTGAGCTTCAAAAAAAAGGCGTTTCAATTGATGAACTTAGGCAACTGATAGAGGATTCGGATATCGATTTTAGCGCCAGTAAAAAAGAAGAGGCCTTAAAAGTATATTACTTTGAAAACGAGAAATTCGATTTTCTAGTTTCCTTGCCATATGAAAGCTATATCGCAGAAATTTCTCTGTTAGATGCAGATGCTCAGCAATTTAAAACATCTTCAAAAGGAAATGGGAAAATTTTACATTTTCCAAAAGATCAAGACTTGTTTTACGTGCCTGAAAATTCATTGCTTACTTGTCAAATGAACGAAATGGGTTTTAAAGATAATAATGCTCTTTTTGAAGCTATCAAAACCAACGGCGTTATAGATTTTTCAAGTTCAAACTTTACTATTCGCCCAAAAGCAGAACACTTGATTCGCTTTAAAGACAAAAAGAACAGAAACGTTGCGGCAAAGACCATTTGGATAAAAGAGAAAATCGAAGTAGTTTCCTTTACTTTCGACACAATTATTCCGTGTAAATAAAATCATAGAGTGTTGAAAAATAGTGTGCATTGTTCTCTTACACGTTGTATCAATTTGTAATTTTGAGCAATGGAATTTTCGGCGGAACAAATAGCTTCTTTGTTACATGGTGAAATCGAGGGTGCAGCGTCCACTTTAGTGAACACACTAGCTAAAATTGAAGAAGGAAAAACAGGAGCTTTGTCTTTTCTCGCGAATCCAAAATACGAGGAGTACATCTACACGACGGAATCCAGTATTTGTATAGTTAATAAGAATTTTACTGCATCAAAACCCCTTCCTTCTACCTTAACCTTGATAAGGGTTGATGATGCTTACAGTTGTTTTGCGAAATTATTAGAGTTATACAATAATTTACGAAAAAAAACACCAAAAATTGAGACACCATCATTCATTGACTCTTCTGCATCTGTTAGTGATTCACTTTTCTTAGGAGCTTTTTCTTATATCGGTGAACATTCAAAAATTGGTCAGAATGTGGTCATTATGCAGCACGTAGTAATTGGAGAAAACGTTGTGGTTGGAGATAATACAATAATCCATCCGAACGTAACCATTTACCACGATTGCAAAATAGGCAGTAATTGTATAGTTCATGCAGGAACTGTGATTGGTTCGGACGGATTTGGTTTTGCACCAAATGAGGAAGGTGAATACCAGAAAGTCCCTCAAATTGGAAACGTTGTTATTGAAGATAATGTCGAGATTGGTGCAAACTGCGCCATAGATCGAGCCACAATGGGTTCGACCATAATTCGTAAAGGAGTTAAAATTGATAATTTATGCCAAATTGCGCACAATGTTGATGTTGGAATGAACTCTGCAATGGCTGCACAAGTAGGAATTGCTGGTTCTGCGAAAATTGGTCAACGCGTAATGATTGGTGGCCAAGCTGGGATTAGCGGGCATTTACACATTGCCGACCATACTAAAATCGTTGCGCAATCCGGTATTCCTTCAACAGTTAAAAAAGCCGATACCCTGATGGGAAGTCCGGGAATTCCACTAGATGATTTTAAAAAATCATATTTTGGATTTAGAAAGTTGCCGTTTATTTTAAATAAACTAAGTGAACTCGAAAACGAATTAAAAGAACTTAGAAAAAATCAAAAATGACAGAGAAACAATGTACCATCAAGGCACCTGTTCAATTGAAAGGTGTAGGATTACACACGGGAGAATTGGTGAATATTGAGATATGTCCTGCACCTGCAGATCATGGCTATAAGTTTCAACGAGTAGATTTGCCTGAACAGCCAATAATTAAAGCTGATGTTGATCTTGTCGTTTCAACTGAAAGAGGTACAACATTGGAATCAAAAGGAGCACGTGTATATACCACTGAACATGTATTGGCAGCATTGTATGGTTGTCAAGTTGACAATGCACTAATTAAAATTGATGGAGCTGAAATTCCCATAATGGATGGCAGTGCAAAACCATATGTCGATGCCATATTATCCGCAGGAATTGAGGAGCAAGACGCTGTAAGAGAATATTTTGAACTAAATGAGAATATTCCATGGGAGGATACTGAAAAAGGAATCGAGTTTTTGGCAATCCCCGATATAAATTATCGCCTAACCGTAATGGTAGACTATCAATCTCCAGTGCTTGGTACACAACATGCGAGCATGTATCATATCGGCGAATTTAATAAAGAGATTGCAAGTTGTAGAACTTTTGTTTTTTTGAGAGAGCTCGAGTATTTAGCGACAAATAATCTCATCAAAGGAGGTGATTTAGATAATGCCATTGTATTGGTAGACCGAATCGATGTGAGTAAAGACGAATTAACCAAATTGGCGAAATTGCTAGGAAAAGAAAACCTTGAAATTTCCATCGATTCAATTGGAGTTTTAAATAGCACAAAGCTCCAATACGAAAATGAACCTGCAAGGCATAAACTTTTGGATATTGTCGGTGATCTTGCTTTGATTGGAAAACCTTTGAAAGCTCATATTCTTGCTGCAAGACCGGGACATTCAGGAAATGTACGATTTGCTAAAGTGCTAAAAGATCAAATTAAAAAACAACAAAACGAAGGGAAATTTTTCGATTTAACAAAAGATCCAGTTTATAATATCAACGATATTGAAAAGATGTTACCCCACCGCTATCCCTTTTTAATGGTGGATAAGATTATGGATATCCAGGAAGAATCTATTATTGGAGTGAAGAATATCACGATGAATGAACCTATTTTTACAGGTCATTTTCCGGGTAATCCAGTATTTCCAGGAGTTTTGCAAATTGAGGCTATGGCGCAAGTAGGTGGAATTTTCGCTTTAAGTAAAGTGGAAGATCCTCACCTCTACTCTACTTATTTTATGAAAATTGATAAGGTAAAATTTAAGCAAAAAGTACTCCCTGGCGATACAGTAGTGTTTGAATTGAAATTATTATCTCCAATTCGCAGAGGTTTAGTTGAAATGGGTGGACAAGCCTATGTAAACGGAAAAGTGGTTATGGAAGCAGAAATGTTAGCACAAGTGATAAAAGACAAAGAAGCATGAGTATTAGTAACTTAGCTTCCGTTTCTAAAAATGCTACGCTTGGAAAAAATGTTGTAGTACATCCATTTGCCACAATTCATGATAATGTGGTAATTGGGAATAACTCCATAATTCATCCGAATGTGGTGATTTATCCAGGAGCGAAAATTGGAGAAGACTGTGAAATTTTTCCATGTGCGGTGATTGCCGTTATCCCTCAAGACCTGAAATTTGATGGAGAAGAAACTACCGTTGAAATTGGTAATAATACTAAAATTAGGGAGTGTGTTACTATCCATCGTGCTACAAAAGACAAATGGGTAACTAAAATTGGTGATAACTGTTTGCTGATGACTTATGTCCATGTTGCTCACGATTGTCAAATTGGTAATAATGTGATATTGGCAAGTTATACAGGTCTTTCAGGACATGTAACTATAGACGATTGGGCAATTCTAGAAGGAAAAGTGGCCGCGCAACAATTCGTACATATCGGAAAACACACCTTTATTGGTGGCGCTAGTTTAATTCGTAAGGATGTTCCGCCGTACATAAAAGCTGCAAGAGAACCTTTGACATTTGCTGGGGTTAATTCCGTTGGCTTGCGAAGACGAGGCTATTCAGACGATGTGGTGCGCGAGATAGAAGATATTTACCGAACCTTGTATATTCAAAACAGCAATCTTTCTAAAGGAATTGAGAGTGTCAGAAGCAGTATGCCTTCAAGCACAGCTATTCGAGAAATATTAGAATTTATTGAAAAGTCAGATAAAGGCGTAATACGCGGGATGATTTAACATGTTTCATCGAGGGGAAATAGTAGAATTAGAAATTACGGACTATGCTTTTGGAGGTCGCGGTATAGCAAAAATTGAGACTGAAAATGGAAAGTTTATAGTTTTTGTCGATAATACCTTCCCAGGACAATTAGTGAAAGCCAAAATCGATGTGAAGCGAAAACAACATGCCGAAGCTAAACTAATTTCAGTAGTTAAACGTTCTCCTTTCGAAACAAGTAGTGAATTTCAAGAAATATCAGGTGGACCATACATTCGAGTACCTGTGGAGAAACAAGAGGAAGTCAAAAAGGCATCTACATTAGATACATTTTCACGCTTATCAGGAATCAAACAAATAGAAACGCTATTCGATAACTTTATTTCTTCTCCCTCTCATTATTTTTATCGAAACAAAATGGAATATTCATTTTCTTCTATTCAACATTGCATGGATACCGATGAAGATATTGATGATGCATTTGCTCTTGGTTTTAAGCGACGGGGCACATGGTGGAAGGTAGAGAATTTAGATATACCATCTGGAATGTTTGATGAAGAGTGGGAAACGAAACTGAAGGAAATAAGAAATTATTTAAAAGCAACTAACCTGCCCGCTTGGCATCCACCAAAAAAAACAGGATTCTTTCGGCATATTGTGGTCAGAAAGTCATTTCACTCTGGAAAATTATTAGTGAATTTAGTTTCCTCATCTGAAGGAATTGAAACATTTGATGCTTACGCATTTGGAGATTTTCTCAAAGTTCAGTTCGGAGAAAGGATTGCAGGATTACAACATACTATAAATGATAATGTTGCAGATCGTTCAAAAATTGAAAACGGAAAGAATAATCAAATTTTTGGAGATAAAACAATTAAAGAATCTTTAGCAGGACTTGAATTTCAAATCAGCATGGAGAGTTTCTTTCAAACAAATCCGCAGTGTGCAGAAAAGTTATACGCTAAGGCTTTGGACTATCTCTTTGAATCGGACTTTGCTCAAGACGATGTGCTAATGGACTTATTTTGTGGCACAGGTACTATCGGGCAACTCATGAGACAACGGAATAAAAATGTTCGCATTATAGGCGTTGATATAGTAAACGAAGCTATTGAAGACGCACGAGAAAATGCCCGACGCAATAATCTTAACAACCTCCAATTTTTCGCTGAAGATGCGGGAAAATT
The DNA here is from genome assembly GCA_003512365.1 of Crocinitomicaceae bacterium. Lineage (GTDB taxonomy): Bacteria > Bacteroidota > Bacteroidia > Flavobacteriales_D > Crocinitomicaceae > UBA952. The sequence goes on from DORI01000223.1 coordinate 7,024, forward strand.
TCTAAAGTCGCACCCAGAATACCAAGGAAAAATAGCCGGTATTATGCTTGACCCGCCACGAGCAGGAATTGCACCAAAAACACTACAAAAAGTAGTAGACCTAGGAGCAAAAACTATCGTTTATATCTCCTGTAATCCATCCACGCAGGCAAGAGATGCTTCACTGTTACTAGATGCCGGATATACCTTAGAGAAAATAAGTTTAGTAGATCAATTTCCGCACACCGGACACGTAGAATCTATTGCTAAATTCACAAAAAATGAGAATTGAAATCATCTGTATTGGCGACGAATTACTCATTGGTCAAACCATTAACACAAATGCTTCTTGGCTCGGTCAAACCTTTAGTTCCATAGGTGCTCAAGTGGTTAAAAGCTCGTGTATTGCCGATGATAAAAACGAAATTATTTCCGCGCTTAATCATGTATCCGAGGGCATCCACGCGGTCATTATTACCGGCGGTTTAGGTCCAACAAAAGACGATATTACCAAACATACGCTGTGCGAATATTTTAACACAGAATTGGAGATTCATGCACCTACGCTAGAGAAAATTCAAGCATTTTTTGCAGCAAGAAATCGTCCCATGTTGGAATCCAATAACCTGCAAGCGGCGTTACCAAAAGATTGCACTATTCTAACCAATAATTACGGTACGGCAGCAGGCATGTGGTTCGAAAAAAATGGACTCATTTACATAAGTTTACCCGGTGTCCCGTATGAAATGAAAGGAATCATTTCCGAAGAAGTTGTGCCAAGATTTCAAGAACGTTTTCAGTTAAATTCTATTTACCACAAAACAGCGTTAACACAAGGCTTAGGTGAATCATTTCTTGCCGAAAAAATTAAAGATTGGGAAGAAGCCCTGAAGGTTCAAAAATTAAGTTTAGCTTATTTACCGTCTCCCGGAATTGTTAAATTGAGAATAACTTCTTTCAAAGGTCAACGCGATGCTTTGTTAATTGATCGTTACATGTCGGAGTTAAATCTGTTAATTCCTGAATATTTTTATGGATTTGATGACGATACACTACCAAGTGTAATTGGCGGCATATTAAAGGAGAAACGCAAAACTGTTGGAACCGTTGAGTCGTGCACTTCAGGTTTGCTTGCAAGTCAACTAACAAGTATACCTGGATCATCTGCCTATTTTTTAGGAAGTATCCTTTCCTACAGCAATGATTTGAAAATGAATTTGGTGGGTGTTAAAAAAGATACACTTGAAAAATTTGGAGCGGTAAGTGAGCAAACCGCAATTGAAATGGCCGATGCAGGTAGAAAAATTTTAGGAGTCGATTTTTGTATTTCCACAACTGGAATCGCTGGACCTGATGGAGGAAGTGTAGAAAAACCTGTTGGTTTAGTTTGGATCGGAATTTCTTCTGAAAACGGAACATTTGCAAAAAAATACAGATTTGGTGATCATCGTGAGCGCAACATATTAATGACCATTCTAAGTGCTCAAAATCTGCTAAGACTTAATCTCTAGGTTATTTTTTTACCGGCAATTTATAGGTGTATTGCAACATGAGTTGTCTAGGGGCCTCAATTTTTAGCGGGCGCAAGGAGTATGATCGATTAAAGATATTACTACCAATTAAAGCAAACTTATGGTTATCAGACACGTTGTAAGAAATTCTTGCATCAAAAATCCAATTGCCAAAACGGTGGGAATTGAAATAATCCATATAACGTAAATCTTGCAACCAGTTTCCAATATCTGAGGTTGTATCGGTAGTAAGTTCCTCGAAGTCCTTGATAATCGCATCCATGTTGACTATTTTCGAGAAATATTTGGCACTCGCACCAATAGCAAATTTTTCTTTGTAGGTGTATTCAGCGTCCAATTTTACATTGTGCAAAAATCTATACTTCAATATTCCTTTTGAATTATCCAATGACGTTGAATTATAGGTAAAAACTCGATTTAAAGAATCCGTGGCATAGACATAATCCGGTGTTAATGTCTTTGGAACAATATAATTATAGCCTAATAAAAACGTCATAGAAGATTTCTTAGAAAACTTTGCTTGCCCGGCGAACGAAGCATCAATACCTGTGACGCGAGATTGACCGGTATTCAAAAACATAAAGCCTGCACTCTTTCCTAATGTTTGTGTATCTCCCGTAAACGTGCGCCAAATTCCAAACATATATTCTATCGTGTTTTGATATTCTTGCCAAAAAGCCGCAATATCTAAATATCCCATTACGCCTCCAAGTTTTAACCCTTGTTTAATTCCAATTTCAGCATTCCACGAACTTTCTGGCTTTAAGTTTGGATTCGGGAAAACCCCAAAATTACCTACACCCGTTTTAATGAACCTTTCTGTGATGGTAGGAAATCTGAAACCCTGTCCATAAGAACCCCTAAGGTACGTCTCTTGATATAACTTTAAATTGGCTCCTGCTCGAAATATCGGTTTGGTCGCGGTAATGGAGTCATTGAGTTGAAAATATTCCAATCGACCACCGGCAGACATATTCAGTGATTTATTGTACTTACTTTCTAATTGAGCGTATGCAGATACATTCAGAAGTTGGTTTGTTGGGGATCCTGATCCAACATAAATATTGGCAAATGAATTTGTAAATGTTGAGGTTATTCCGCCGACGAAATCGAGATTTTTTAATTCCGGATAACTTCGTTGAAACATGTAATCGCCGTAATAGGTGGTTGAACGGTTGGACTGATTAGCGCTCATTTGATTGTCGACATGTAAGATGCGTGTTCTAAAATAATGCTTTCCATCTGTCTGAGTAAAAAGTTGCACAAAAGGGTCTACATTAAAAATCACCTGATCTTGCATAAAAACAGCACCCGGATATGCACGGTAAAGTCCTGTGGAATCGTTTAACCAAGCCAAAGGCATATTGGTATGTTGTAACATGAAATTGCCATTAACCCCATAATTCAAGCCGCTTACTTTTTTAGATCGATAGCGTAAGTTAAAATTTATTCTTCCACGCTTGGATACCATTTCTTGTTCCGTGAAATTTGTAATGGTATCAGGAAAAACAGTTGCTACGATTGAATCTGTTATGGGTGGACCAATATAACCATGATCCATATTCAAATTTCCACCAACAACAACATCCAAATTACCATAAGCCTTTGAATGTAAAAAATTAAGTCCGTGAATACCTGGATAATTTTGCCACCATTTGGAACCATCCACTGATGGCGGAGTATAAGCTCCTGAATACGCAACTATTTTAGTTAGAGGTTTTGATGTCGGGTAAGCCGTGCGAATATGAACGGAACCACTTAATGCAGAACTTCCTGATAACACTGATGCTGCGCCTTTTATAACCTCAACTTGCGAAATATTTTCTACCGGAATAAACCCCCATTCCGGTCGACCAGCATCTCCCGAAAGCATAGGCATATCATCCACAATAACCGCAACTTTTGAACCTACGCCAAAAGTAAATCCACTACCTCCACGTATTTGAGGTTCGCCATCTAAAATATTAAGTCCCGGGGTTTGATCTAAGGCTGTTTCAATACTTCTTGTATTTTTATTTTCAATAAGCTCAGGACGCAACACTAACATTGTAACCGTTTGTTCCTCTAGAGGTTTATCGAATTTTCCTACGCGTAAGTCAACTTGTTTTAAATCTTTCACAAAACCTTTCAATGTAATGTTTAATTTTTGGGTTTGATTGGCCACAACATTCACCGATAAGGTATCGGTTTGCATTCCTGTAAACCTAACAATTAAGCGACATGATCCGGAAGGAACAGTTAACTGATAAAATCCATTAGCGTCTGTGTTTGCTCCTATCGTGACATCCTTTCTGTAAATGACAGAAGCACCGGGCAAGGGTTCGCCTTTTTCATTACGAACTATCCCCTCTATTGATCCATTTTGACCAAATGCTAAGCAGGATAAAAAACTAAATAAAACGAATAGGCCTCGCATTTGTTAATAGGCCATTACTTTAAATGATTTCATAGAATCAGGGGAATGAATAAAGTATATTCCACTCTTTAATTTTAAATGGTTCGCATTTTCAGCCTCAACTTCATTAAGAAGTGTTCCATCGACATTATAAATTGTCAATTTCCCAGAAATATTTTTCAGATTTAAACCATTGTTATAGGAAATGAAGGATTGCATTGATTCTTCTTCAATTCCGGAAGTTTGATTAATCACAAGTGTAACATTGGCTTGATCACAAGTGGCAGGAGAATCACCGTCACAAACTTGGTAGTTGAAATTATCTGCACCAAAAAATCCTGTGTTTGGTGTATATGTTACTGTTCCATCCATGTTAGCTGTGGCTACTCCATTTTGAGCTTGTTGAACAATTGTAACCGTTGAAACCGAGATGTTATTTTCTGGATCTGAATCATTTGCTAAAACATTAATCGTAACTGCGTTATTTTGATTTGTTGAGGAAGCATCGTCATTAGCAGACATTTGTTGATTGGTTGTCCCTGAATTATAAATCAATTCTATGTCATCCACAAGAATTTCATCATTGGCCATTCCTCCCCCTGGCGTTTTGTTTGTTGTAAAAGTCACTAAAATAAATGCTGGATTTGGTGGTGGTGAACCTACTACATAGTTAAATGGAACTGAAATTCGAACCCACGAACCGCCTGTTCTAACATAATTTCTTTCTGCCCTTGCCACTACATGTGATGTAGAATTTACGTCAATTGGGTCTCGTAAATCATAGGCATCATGCAAGACAGCGTGAACACGAGCCGAATCTGATACATTCGCAGCCGTATATTTCACCCAAAACACCAATGAATCAGGACTAGCGGTTAACGCTTCTGAAAAATTTGCATCAGCAGTCAACGAAATGTTGTAATTATTTGGATCGTTAGGTGTTGTACTCCCCATATTAATTCTTCCTAAGGTCATATTACCATTTGCCACAATGCCAAGTGTTGACTTAGCCCATACTCTAGCGCAATATTGACCTGTAGCTCCCATTCTGATAGCTGTAGATCTTTGAACTTGCTGTGACGCAAAGGAAGTAAAACTTCCTTGTCCGGATTTAAAACTATTCCAGTTGGTTGGTTCCTCTGTTGAAATTCCGACATTGTCCCATAATTCCATATCCGAATTACCAATTTGTTGTGCAGGAAATGAAAATATAGAGAAGAATACTAAAAATAGACCGTAAATGTTTTTCATATTAATTATAATTTAAGAACAAATATAAAAATTTGAAGGACTGTCAAATATGAAACTTTTCAACATTCGAAACCGATTGCTTACCTTTGACTTAAATTCCTAAAGTTATCTAATATGAGCCTATTACCCGTAATGGAATATTTTCACACCATTCAAGGAGAAGGTTTTCACACTGGAAGGAGTGCTTTTTTTATTAGACTAGGAGGCTGTGATGTGGGATGTGTATGGTGCGATGTAAAAGAAAGTTGGAATGTAGCAGCTCATCCGAAACTTTCAACAGAAAAATTAATTGATATTGTTAAGAATTCACAAGCAGAATTCGTTGTCATCACGGGAGGAGAGCCTGCTATGCACGACTTAACTGATTTAACCAATCGTTTGCGTAATCAACAAATTTATTCTGCCATAGAAACTTCGGGCTGTTATCCCTTACTCGGTGAAATTGATTGGTATTGTTTCTCACCAAAAAAATTCAAAGCTCCGTGTAATGAAGCGTATGAAAAAGCTAACGAATTGAAGGTAATTATCAACCATAAAAGCGATTTGGAATGGGCAGAAATGCATGCAGAAAAAGTCTCGAATGATTGTCTTTTATACTTACAACCCGAATGGAGTAACTTAGAAAGAAATACTGAATGGATTGTATCTTATGTAAAAAGTAACCCTAAATGGAAAATCTCGTTACAAACACATAAGTATATGAACATTCCGTAATGACACCAATTCGTATCCACTTTTTAATTTTTATAATTTGTTTCTTAAGTGCGGTTTCATATAGTCAGTTCACGTACAGTACAAAAAGTAAAAAGGCCGTAAAATTATATGAAAAAGCACGATTAGCACCCAATACGCTAGACCCCAACACAAACCTACCAGACTACAACAGCGGACTAGTATTTTTGATGAAAGCTCTCGATAAAGACCCAAATTTTGTTGAGGCACATTTACTCAAAGCAAGATATCATGAGGCTCAAAGAAACTATACTGATGCCATAAAGCATTACAACACTGCACTTTCTATAAAACCAGACCACAGTTTAATTAGTGCTACCAATTTTGATCTCGCTTCCCTTCAAATCGCAATAGGAGATTATGAAAATGCTCTAAAAAATATTGAGGTTTTTTTAAGAAATCCGGAAGCCCCTAAGGAATGGTTTGGTTCGGCATATAAAATTCAAGCTAGCGCAAAATTTGCCAAAAATGCCATTCAAAATCCAAAACCTTTTAACCCCATAAATATTGGCCCACAGATAAATACGTCTTTTGCAGAGTATTTTCCAACCTTAACCGTTGATGGAAAAACTTTGTTATTTACCCGATTACTTCCTGTTCCAGGTGGAGATAAACGCGATAGATCAGACGAGCAAGAAGATTTCTTTTATTCCAATTTTGTGGAAAAGGAATGGACAAAATCAATAGCACTTCCCAAAAACATAAACACTGAAAACAACGAAGGAGCGCCGAGTATTGCTCCAGACGGAAAAGGATTAATTTTTGTAGGTTGTTCCGATGCCTCCGGGCAATATTATGGTCCAAACAGAACCGGAAAAGGAAGTTGTGACTTATTTTACACAAAGAAAATTAGTAATCGTTGGACAGATCCTGTCAACTTACCTGGAAAAATAAATTCCGCTAATTGGGAAACACAACCATCCTTATCTGCCGACGGCAAAACACTTTATTTTATTAGAGGAGTGAGAGGAAAAGACGGAAAAAGAAATGCAGATATCTATGTTTCTTTTTTACAAAACGACGGTACGTGGGGAGAAGCCAGACCATTACCTAACCACATCAATACACCCCAAGCAGAGGAATCTGTTCACATA
>DORI01000270.1:0-2626 GCA_003512365.1 Crocinitomicaceae bacterium
TAGTCCTTCAATGGCCCCTTTGGCAACAGATACGGCACTGTGAAACGGCATTCCCACTTGCACGGCAACTGTGCTGAATAAAACAATGCTTGCGCCTTCAGTTAGTTTTGGACTATATTTCTGAATGGCATTGATTGCACCAAGAACATTAATTTCGATTTCATTTTGAAAATCAGCCTGCTTCAAAGATCTAAAAGGTTTTAGCGTAATGCTTCCCGGAAAATAGACCAATCCATCAATGTTTTCATCTATCTCTGGCAATTCATTAGTCACCGGATTTCCAATCAACATATCAGAAAAAGTATCAGATGCTTGTCGCGATATACAAATGACACGATTCCCGGTATTTTCTATGTTTTTTTTTGCGGTCAGAGCGATATCTGAATTGGCTCCAATCATTAAGAATGTTTTCATGCATTCTAAACACAAGTTCTTGCCTTCTTGTTCGCATTAATTACATAAGATCGCAAAGTAGAGCGGCATTCCAAGTGTTATGTTTAATGGAAAAGTTACTCCTAAAGCCATGGGAATATAAATTCCTGGATCTGCTTTTGGTGCGGCTAACCTCATAGCTGCAGGAACTGCAATATAAGAGGCACTTGCTGCGAGAATGGTGAGTATGAATTGATTTCCAATATCGTTAAGTAAGTATTTTGCAAGTAAAGCCACCACACAACCATTGAAAATGGGAACCAACAAGGCAAAGAGCAATAAAAATGGTCCGTTTTTCATAAAACCAGAAAAACGTCTTGCCGTAGTGATCCCCATTTCTAATAAAAACAAGGCTAGAAAACCTTTAAAAATGTCAGTGGTGAAGGGTTTTATATCTTCCGCTTGTTTTGAATCGGCAATTATTCCAATAAATAAACTACCCATTAAAAGCAAAACACTACCATTGGAAAAGGCATGGTGAACTAACTTCTTAATGCTTCCATTCACTTCTTGATGATCAAATTTCCGAATGAGTAAAACACCAACAATAATAGCTGGGAACTCCATAAATGCCATCACCGCAACCATGTAACCGTCGTAATTTAAGCCTTGTATTTCTAAAAAAGAAACAGCAGCTACAAAAGTTACGGCGCTCACAGAGCCATACGAAGCAGCAATTGCTCCTGCGTCACTAATGGCTAATTTTCTTTTTAAAATGAAAAAAGTGTACAAGGGAATCATTGCCGATATCAAAATTCCCATAAACAATGCACCCATCATTTGTCCGTCTATTTCGCTATGTTGTAACTCTTGTCCTCCCTTAAATCCAATTGAGAAAAGCAAGTAAAGCGAAATAAATTTGAACGAATTCTCAGGAATTTCCAAATCACTTTTGATAACATGCGCAATTATCCCCAAAATGAAAAAAAGGAGCGTTGGATTCGTAAAGTCGGTTATAAGCACTTCTGTATTCATCTGTTATCTATTGACCTTGACCTAACGAATAGGCAGCAACACCATTGAATAAATAAAGGTTTTCGGTTTTAATGACATCTACATTTTGGTGAATAGCGTTTCGTAGCAATTGAATAATGTCTTCTTTTGAAAGTGATTTTGAACTTTTTCCTTTAAAACGACAACGCCAATGATCTGTACAAAAAGTTTCTTTAAAACCATTTGGCCACACTTTAATCCCTCGATTAGTGATCATTGTTAGTGAAGCATTTTCTGTTTCCAAGGGAGCAATCAATTGTGCCAATTCATTTACATCTTCGCCTGACCAATGCACGAAAATATCAACCCCTTCTAGTTGCTTTTCCATCGTCTTTTTACGTGTATATTTAGGTAAATTCAATTGATAGTCCCTTTCGTATTTCACCGGTGCCAAATTTGTAGGAAGCTTCCCTAAATTGGCAATTACTGCGTCTGCAAATTCATTCGTCCCTACTTTTTTTGTGCTTTTTCCTTCAGTGTAAATATCGTAGGTGTGAACACCATCTTCCAATGTCTTCAGCCAAGCATTTTGAATTTTTTCTGCTGTCTCACTCTGACCTAAATGATTGAGCATCATGATGGCTCCTTGCAACAATCCGGACGGATTCGCAAGATTTTGACCGGCTCTTCTTGGAGCTGAGCCGTGAATAGCCTCGAACATTGCACATTCTTCTCCAATATTTGCCGAACCAGCAAGTCCCACGGAACCCGTAATCTGGGCAGCAACGTCGCTCAAAACATCACCATACAAATTTGGCATCACAATGACATCAAATGCCTCTGGAGTATCCGCAAGTTTGGCAGCTCCAATGTCTATGATCCAATGCTCATTCTCAATTTCAGGATATTCAGCTGCAGTTTCATCAAATACTTTGTGGAATAATCCGTCCGTTTGTTTCATGATATTATCTTTGGTGAAGCAGGTTACTTTTTTCCTTTTTTGTTGCTTGGCGTATTCAAATGCATAGCGGACAATTTTCTCGCATCCTGGGCGACTGATTAGTTTTAAACATTGGATTACTTCATCTGTTTGCTGATGTTCTATTCCGGCATACAAATCTTCTTCATTTTCGCGAATGATAACTACGTCCATAATTGGATGTTTTGTTTGAACAAATGGATGTAAGCTTTTGCATGGCCGTACATTGGAGTATAAACCAAGAAATTTACGTGTAGTAACATTCAAACTTTTGTAACCACC
>DORI01000270.1:2685-4517 GCA_003512365.1 Crocinitomicaceae bacterium
AGGTAAATTTTTTCTCCTACTTCTATTTCTTCCGTTTTGATAGTTGCTCCTGCGGCAAATAAAATTTTTAGAGTGGCGTCCATAATCTCTGGACCGATCCCGTCTCCTTTTGCGATAGTAATTGTTGTCATTTTTTTATTTTAAGGGTTACAGTTATTACAATACATTGGGTCCTCTTTAATTTTCCCGTTAGGAAAAAGAACATGCTCCTCGTGCCCGCAGCTCATACAGCTTTTTATGTGTGTTTTGACGCTAGCAGTAGGAAATCCACATTGTTCACAGGGCAGTCCTTGTAAACTTTTTGAAATGGAAAATCCGGGCATTTCACAGGTCGGGCAAATCGATGCGATTTTATCTAAAAGTTGTTGCGTAGCATCCGCAATTACAGCCATCCGTTTTGGGTTGTACATGGCTCTCATATCTGTTTCGATAAAACACGTACCGAATGATTTTAATGCATAATTCAAATAATTTTCAAGGTCTTCTGAGTTTCCAATTCCTTTTTGAATAAATTGAACCCCATTCTCAGCGTTTCGAACGATTACCCTATGATTTGGAAATCCAATTTGTTGGGTGAAATCCAGGGCTTCCTGGATTGTTTTTACCGTTTTGCCTCCGAAATTTGTCTCTGTTGAAATAGCCCGAGACCAAAACTCAAGCCTATTTTTTTTATCGATAAAAAGCACAAATTCATCATCACTTGGAACAAAGAACAAACTTGGATGCGGACCAAATGAACCTTCACTCGCAATTGCCATGTCACATCCTGTTAATTCCATTGCATGCTCACATTTTCTTCTCGCTGTTTGTAAGACATCTTGCGATCGTTCTATTTCTCCACTGAATGTTCCAAATTGATCACTGTTGAATTTTTTAGGCACGATGATACGAACGGCTAGATTTTCTTTTAACAATGGGCCAATTACTTTCTCTTTGCCATGCATTGTGGCGACAACAACCTTCCTGTTTTTAAATAGCGAGTGCTGTATACTCATAATTAATTTATGTTAACAAAGGAAGTAATGCAAATTGGTTCTTTTTTTTCGGCAAGAAATTCAAGCATTCGATCACGTTCAAGCCTTAATTCGTTAATTCTGTTTTCGTGAAATTGACTCTTTGATCCGTTGAATTCTTGATGCTTTATCGCACCAATCGAATGATATTTAATTTTACTACCGTAAAGATCCATCAACAAAGCCTTGGCCTCCTCCTTTGTAAAGGTTCCGTCAATTAGATTAAATACTTTTTTAGTTGTCATGTGCAGTCGTATTTTGATAATTTTTTATAAACCAAAGAGCAGAGAAAATGGCAACCGCCAACAAAAGTTCCCTTTGTAGAGAATTACTTGCCATAAAACTCACCATAATTCCAATTATCATGATAAACCATGAAACGATTAAATTTTTCATGGAACAAATTTGAGTATTTTAAAACATTTAATTATATTTATTGTTAATATAGAATACATAAATATATATTATGAACTTTACATTAAACCAACTTAAGATTTTTGTCAAGGTAGTAGAACATCAGAGTATCACGAGGGCTGCCGACCAGCTTTATTTAACACAACCCGCGGTTTCTATTCAATTAAAAAATTTTCAAGATCAATTTGACATTCCCTTAACCGAGGTGATTAACAAACGCTTGTACATTACAGATTTCGGACATGAAATTGCGAAAGCAGCAAAATCAATCCTTGAGGAAGCAAATTCAATAACCTATAAAAGAGCCATTTTTCAAGGTAAATTATCCGGTAAGATTAAGCTGTCGGTAGTATCAACAGGAAAATATGTGATTCCATTTTTACTTTCAGATTTTCTTAAAGAGAA
>DORI01000138.1 GCA_003512365.1 Crocinitomicaceae bacterium
AAACTGGCTTTCGATTACTTCATCTGTGGGTATTTCAAGTTCGCCTTTTGAAACTAATTTTTTTAATAATGTCTTTTCTTCAACGGTTAAACAATAGGCGGAAACGTGATTAATTGGTAGCTGGGTTATTTCCCTCAAGGTCGTTTCCCACTGTTCAAGAGTTAAATCCGGCAAACCATAAATTACATCAGCATTTATGCGATCAAAACCTTTTTCTGCAGCCAAGTGAATCACGTCAATTCCATTTTGAACGGCATGAGAACGATTCATCCAAAGCAGATCCTCTTCTTTTAGTGATTGTATTCCGATTGACAAACGGTTTATTCCAATTGCTTTCCAACTTTCTAACTTGTCGTTAGTTACATCTTCTGGATTAACTTCAAAGGTAATCTCGTCAATTAAAGAGGTGTTATAATTTTTAAACACCTCATTTAGAAGGAATTCAAGTTCATCGTTGTTGAGAACGCTAGGTGTTCCGCCGCCGAAATAGATTGTGTTAATTGGTTCGGTAAGCTCTGATTTTCTAAAAGAAATTTCTTCCCCAATTTTTGCAATCAATTTTCCCCGATACTTCTCAAAGGAAGTAGAGAAATGAAAATCACAGTACGAACATCTTTTCCGACAAAAAGGAATGTGTAAGTATATTCCGGCCACAATTGGCTATCTCGTTTTGATAAACTTCACAAGTTTACGTTGGTTTTCGCTAATAATTTCAACAAAGTAAACTCCCTGTCCCAATGAAGATACGTCCAATTCGGTGGTGTTGGTATAGCAAGGCTTTCCGAATAAAAATTGTCCGGAAGTACTTAATACATTTACTTGTGATGCAGAACTAACAGCTGTATAAACATTCAATAAGCCTTCAGAAAGAGGATTAGGGAACAAAACAGCCTCTGTAGTTACTATGTGTGTAATACTTGAAGCACCAATACAAAATTGCAAACTCGTTTGATCACCGAAATCAGCGTTAGCTTCTGCAATAGCAGCTAAAGTATCTCCCTGAAAAACAATCGAGACGCTTCCATCCTGACCGCACCAAAACCCACCTAACAAGCCATCGCCATAGGAATCCATGATAACGTAAGTATAGCAACCGTCATTCAAACACCAAGGCTCAGTAATCAAACCTGGAGCATCGTCTGGGTATCCACTACCAAAATAAACAGCGTTTGCATTTTGATCTTGCAACTCCCAGCTAGTTTCAGAACCGTAACAATCAAGCGTTAAATTAAGATTAACTGTTTGTCCACCAATTACAACGTTGAATGAAGAGCTAACGTTGTTGTTATTAGTGTTTTCGTCTGTTTGTCCAACATTCGGGTTTGAAACGTTCGCTCCAAATGTATGGGCACCTGCTGAAAGGGAGGCGGTAGGTAACGTTACTACGGTAGATTGCCATTGAGGCAGATTTCCCGTCCAATTGAATGTTTGGTTGAGGTTTCCGTCAAATCCGTAAGAAATAGTAGCACTTGTTAGTGTTTGTTGACCATTATTTTGAATAGAAACAACTGGAGTTACCTCAGCACTACAAAATGTTCCAGAAACACCTTGAGGATTTGCAATTCCGGCATCTACTTGCACTGGTGTTGCATTAGATGGGTCGTAGCCGTCAATAAATTCAGCTCCTGAGTTATTTGGATCAAGCCAGAATTTCAATTGATTTGTGCTGTTGGAATTTGCCGGTTCCCATGAATTGTGAACTCGTCCATAATAATCGGGAGAACTTAGGTTTGTACATGACGCCCCTCCTCCCCATAGCTGCCCAATAATTCTATGGTTTTGATCAAAAAGAGGAGAACCGGAAGACCCCCCTTCTGTTGTGGTATTGCGATCCCATTCTACCGTCCACGTTGAGTTTGCCTCAGTAGAACCCATGCCTTGACTTGCAACAGCCGCTGCGTCGTCAAACGATATTTTCTTTATATCACCTGCCGGATGATGAATTGAGACGGAAGATGTTGGAGCAGCATCCCCGTTGTTCCAACCTGCAAAATATGGATTGTAACTTAATGGAACTGTATTTCCTTGCAATCCGCCCGTAATTTCAACTAAACAAAAATCTGAAGGAGTTCTTCTCGATCTTAATACTGCGCCACTTAAGGATTGAAAAGTTGGAGAACTTACCGGGTTTGCACAATCAGCTGCTTGCCAATTGAAACGAAAAATCCAGTTTGTTGGATCTGAGTAACAATGGTTGGCAGTCAATACGTATGGTTTCCCATCGTTTAGCGTATTATTGATTAATGCTCCAGAACAAAAACCATTACTTCCAGAAACAAGCATAACTGCACTGTTTCGCTCTTGTTGCCACGGAAGACCATCAGCACAGTTTACGTTCATGTTACAAGCACCGGAACTACCAAATGCTTTCTCTGAAAATTCCGAGGCTGTTCTGTATCCATGAGTTACCCTAGAAATATTAAGATGTCCGACAGCATTGTTTTTTGGCACATAATATTCAACAATTACACGAGAACCAGGAACCAATTCAGTTCCTAAAACTCCTTGATAGGTGTGTTTTTCCGTGAATTTACCTAGAATAAAATCTTTTGCTGGGTTGTAAACATAAAGAGCATTACCTTCCGGTATGCTTAAGTTTGTAAACGTTAAGTTTATGGTGAGCGCGTTTTTACAGGCAATTTCTACTAACCATACCTTATCTCCGCTCGCTAATTCATGCCAACTTCCTGAGTTGTTCAAGTCAAGCTGGGTGTCATTATTGTACCCGAACCGCCAAGGTGCCGACCCTGTATTGTCTGTTAATGCATCTTCAGCGCGCAACGAAGCGATATTTGGCTCATTAAAAAAAACCGTTTTTGTTGGCGTGATTTTCTGCTTGGGCGCAAAAGGTTTTCCTCTGTCTCCTTGTTGTGAAAACGAGTAAAAAGAGGAACAAACTAAAAATAGTAAGGAGATTTTTTTCATGTTAATCTTTTTTAATTCTTTTAATACTACAACCGACAGGTGCGGTTTTGTTTGGTTTACATTTTTTTCCATTTGCTTGTGCTTGCATAGCCATTGATAAATATGGAATTTCTTTTTTTCGTTTACTGTCAGCGATATTATCTATTGATCCCATGTAAACAAGGCGCATTTCTTTATTGAAATAATAAATGTGTGGCGTAGTTTTAGCTGAAAAAAGATCGGCCATTTTGCTATTTTTATCAAGTAAATATGGCATCGAATAATTTTGTTCGTTTGCTCGTTTTTTCATCTCATCAAATGAATCAGCTCCGTTTCTTTTACCTTCGTTTGAGTTCACAAGAACTAACCCGACATTGTATTTCAACGCTTGATCATAAAGGGCGTTGTATTGTTTTTCCCATCCCGGAAAGTCAGGCGTTCCAACCACAAAAGGACAGCTATTACAGCTAAAAATTACAATCAGTCCATTTTCTCTTTTAGCTTGGTTAAGTGTTAGGTCTCCGCCTTGAGTGTTTTGCAAAGGTTCATCAGCCATAGGCGCGCTACCATCGATTGAAAGCAATACAGGTTTTGTGTTACCTTGACAAAAAGCGTTCAAGGTTGAAATAAAAAGAACGATAAGAAGAATTAGATTTTTCATGGTTTTTGGTTAATATGGGATAAAAATACAACGAAAATTCAGGATTACAATAAAGAAGAAACAAATCAACTTCGTTTAGGTTTCTTATATTTGCTTAATTACCTTATGTATACTTTAGAAAAACCCTTGGTTATAGGAATATGTGGTGGTAGCGGTTCAGGAAAGACAACGCTTCTAAGAAGACTGTCAGAACAGTTTTCCACTTACCACCCTTCCGTTTTTTCAATGGACAATTATTACCGTCCAATTGAGGAACAGATGAAAGACGAAAATGATGTGGTAAATTTTGATCTTCCAACAGCATTGCACAGCGAAACATTAATTAAGGATTTAAAAAATTTGGTGAGTGGACAGGAAATAGTGGTTAAGGAGTATTTTTTTAATGCCCCACCCGACAAAAACGTCCTATTGACCATTCGCCCGAGTAAAGTAATAATTGTGGAGGGCCTGTTTTTATTTCATTTTTGCGAAATACCGCCGCTATTAAACATGTCAATATTTGTTGAAGTAGACCATGTTGTGCAATTAGATAGAAGATTGTATAGAGACCAAGAGACGAGAGGATATCGTAGAGAGGATATTTTATACCAATGGAACAATCATGTGCTGCCTTGCTATGATAAATACATTGCGCCGTATAGAAACGATGCGGATTTTATTTTTCAAAATGACCATCGCTCTGAAGACGAATTTGTGAGATTGAAAGAAAATTTAAAATCTTTCTTTTGATGAAAAGGTTATTAGAAACATTAATAAAATTAAGGTTTTATGTGCTCTCCTTGCTTTTTTTACTTTTCGGATGGATCCCTTTTCTGTTGGAGAACAGTGCTGAATTAACTCAAGAAAGTTTACAAGAGAATTTCACTAATTTAGAAAAAGAGGCTCGACAAACGGGATTGTCTATTTATGAGGATATTTTAGACGGAAAAACCCCATCAATTAATAGCACTTCATTTTTTGTTCATATTTACCAAGGAGATTCTCTCATCTATTGGAATTCGAATAAACTTCCCATTTCTAAATATGCTCAGCCTCAATTTCCAACAAATGGTAGAGCACAACTACAAAACGGGTGGTATTATGCAGTTCTAAAAGAAGACGAAAGGTTTAAGGTGTGTGTTAGCTTCTTAATAAAGCAAAAATATTCATATAATAATGCCAGCCTAGTAAATTCGGTAAACCCAAGTCTGAGCAGGTTTAACTTTGACATTGGGCTTCAAGAGGAAGAGGGTCTTTTAATTCGTGATGAGAACAACAACTTTGTTTTTTCGGCCATTCAATCAGAACAGGATAAGTTATGGTCACTAACTAATGGCTTGTTTATTTTTTCGTTCTTAGCCATAGTTTCCTTACTTGCCGGTCTTTACAATACTTTTTATGAGCACCGTTGGAAGTCATTTCTCCCCTTACTAATTATTCTGGTCATACGCATTGTTATAAGTTTTGTTGACATGTCTGAGCTGACGGGCAATCAAGTGAGTTTTACAGATAAAATATTGGACGGAGGCGTATTAATGGAGTCATTTCTAGATTTATTGGTTAATATTTTATTGATTTCATTAATCGCTATTAATTCTTTAGACTTTCTTTCTCGCGTGAAATGGAAACCGACTTGGTGGATCATGATCTTCTGTTTACTTTTTTATTGGTCTTTAATTTTAGGATTATTACAACTATCCGTTAGAAACACATCTGTTCCTTTAGACCTTCACAATATTTTCGGGTTGAATGAAAACACCTTAGTACTTTTTATTGTCTTGGGCGTTTTGTTTTATTCTCTTCAATATGCATTCGAGTGGTTTACAAAAAGCCTGTTCTCTGTCACGTATTCCTCTAGGTCAAAGCTGATTATCAGTTTAATTGTTTTCTTAATATTTGGTATATTTCGAATAGTATTTTTTGAGGACCCAATTGTGGCGGCCGCAATTCCTCTTCTTTTGTTCCTGACCCACATTTATTTTTACACCCGAAACGAGTTTTCTCAGCGGCTGGGTTATCAGTTGTTAAACCTTGCTCTTTTTACCATTTCGGTTGTGATTATAACGAATGACCACAACGATAACAAGGATAAAGAACTTCGACAGAAATATGCCGAATTATTATCAGAGGAACGTAACCAGTCCATAGAGTTAGATTTTTCAATAATTAAAGAAAAACTATCATCCAATCCGATAATTCGAAGTGTAGCCGAAAACAACCAAGCAGAATTAAGTATTTCGGCTTTTGGTGATATTTTGGAAAAAAAAGTATTTAAAGGAGAATGGGAATCGTACGAAATCAGATTCAATGTTTTTGATTCTTCAGGGATTTCCTTTCTTTCAAAAGAGTCCTCTATGCTTGACCAAGCAAAGAATATTGTGGAAAACCACGGATTATGCGTAAACAAAGACTCAACATTATTTTTTGTTTCAAATGAATACAGCGGAATTTCCTATGTAATACAACTTCCAATATCGATTGCGGATAAAAAGGTTTTATTTCTTGCTACCTTAAAATCAAAAAAAATCCCTGAAGAAATAGGTTTCCCACGCTTACTGATTAGTGAAAAATCAAAATCACTACTTTCTTTGGAAGATTATTCTATTGCGAAATACGCTTCTGGAAAACTCACTAAATCATACGGACATTACAGCTATGAAGTCAATTTTAAAGGAGGAGATGGAAAAAATGAAAGTGGTGAGTTTTTTGAAAAAGATGGTTATAGCCATTATGTTTTAGACAGAGGGAATAACAATGCTGTAGTTTTGTCTAAAAAGAAATCTACTTGGCTGACCTATTCTACTTCATTCTCCTATGTTTTTTCATTTTGGGGGCTGTTACTACTTTTTAGCTACATGGTTGGTGTGAAGAGATTCCCGAACTTAAGCGCTCTCTCTTTAGCCTTCAAAATTCAGTTTGTTTTGGTGTTTTTAGTTGTACTTGCTTTAATTCTATTCGGCACCGGAAGCGGATTGTTTGTTAGCGATCAATACGAAGACTATACAAGCAAAAATATTAACGAGAAACTAAATTCAGTTCAAGAAGAACTCAAAGGAAAAGTAGCTTCTAACCAACGTTTATCTATTGAAAATGATGGTAATTATTTGGAAGGAGTGCTTATAAAATTATCCAAAGTTTTTATTACGGATATTAACATCTACGATCATCAAGGACACCTTATTGCGTCTTCCCGACCAAAATTATTTAATCTTGGTTTATTGGGAGAACAAATTAATCCTGAAGCATTTGATGCGCTAAAATTTGCAAATAAAAGTTTTTACAAACACAAGGAGCAAATAGGCTCGCTTTCGTACGTCTCCGCGTATTTNNTACCGCTTTATAACTCTAAAGGAAAATTACTGGGCTATGCCAATCTTCAATATTTTGGACAACAGAAAGAATATGAGAACCAAATCCAACAATTTATTGTAGCGATTATCAATGTATTCATCATTTTGATTGCCATTTCTATAATGATTGCTTTGTTTGTTTCTAATTGGTTGACTTCTCCTCTTCGGCTTTTGAAAGAAAAACTAACAAGTTTAAAGTTGGGGGATCTTAATGAAAAAATTGAGTACAATGCCAATGATGAAATAGGCCTTATTGTAAAAGCCTATAATGCGAAATTAGACGAACTTGAATTAGCGGTAAAACAATTAGCTACTTCAGAACGCGAATCGGCTTGGCGCGACATGGCAAAACAAGTCGCACATGAAATAAAAAACCCACTTACTCCTATGAAGCTAAGCATACAGCAGCTCATGCGGGTTTATGATCCAACAGACCCGGGAATGACGGATCGTGTGAAGAAAATGATGGAATCGTTAATTGAACAGATCGATGGACTTACCCGAATAGCAAATGAGTTTTCCAATTTTGCAAAAATGCCAGAGCCAACGCGTGAAATGCACGATATTGTAGCGATCATTCAAAATTGTATTTCAGTTTTTGAAAATGAAACCAAGACAACTTCTTTTGAGTTTGTAACGTCAGCCTCAAGTGTTGAGGTTCTTGTTGATAAAGGACAGTGGATTCAAGTGATGAATAATTTGCTTAAAAACGCTATTCACGCAACGTACAATAGAGAAAACGGAAAAATAACCGTAGGCTTAGAACTCAATGAGAAGAATGTAAAAATTGAGGTTCAAGACAATGGAGTTGGCATATCCGATGAGCTCAAAGAAATAATATTTGTTCCTCATTTTACAACAAAAAGCACAGGCAGCGGAATTGGACTTTCTGTAGTCAAGCAAATTATTGAATTCCATCAAGCCAGTATTGAATTTGAATCATCTGTAGATATTGGCACTACGTTTCGCATCGTGTTACCACTCAACGAAACTGCTTGAGATAGGAGGTGTCAGTTAGGGTGCCTAAAAACGAAATCAAACTTTTTTTGTCCTCTTTTGAAAGGGTAAAAGGTTGAATTTTGGGATGTTTGTTTTTGTTCGGCTTTCCTCCTGACGTATAATGGTTGATTACGTCATCTAAGGATTTTAAAGAACCATCGTGCATGTAAGGAAAAGTAAGCGTAATATTTCTCAAAGAAGGCACCTTAAATTTACCAATATCGTTGCTGTCGAGGTGAATTCGAAAACGCCCTTTATCAACGCCATATTCCATATATAACCCGTTGTTTTCAGCTTGGTAATTTGTGAAGTTTGGTGGCGCGTGACAGGTTGTGCAATGTAACACATTCATAAACAACTCCATACCTCTTTTTTCTGTTTTTGTTAATGCTGATTTTCGCCCGCGTATGTATTGGTCATAACGACTATTTATCGAGAGTAAACTTCTTTCAAAAGCCGATATGCTTCGAGTAAGAACATAAGCATCAAAGTCTCTGTTGTAAATTTCTTTTGCGGCCATTTGATATTCTGGTAGTTGGCGTAAAATAGGAATTAACTCTTTCATGTTATGTCCCATTTCTGTCGGCTCTTGTATGGGCACAATCACTTGTAACTCTAGTGTTTTCAAATGGGCATCAAACATAACGGTTGGCAGGAATGCGGCATTTAAAATACTAGGTGAATTACGTTCCGTTTGCTGACCATTAATTCCTCGACTTGTAGTTAAATTGTCACAAAAAGCTTTTTTAGGATCATGGCAACTTACACACGATATGCTGCCATCTTTCGAAAGCCGAGTGTCAAAAAAGAGTTTTCGACCTAAGGCAATTTTTTTATCATTTAGAGGATTATCTTCGGGGGTTGGAATGAAGCTTAGGTCTTGAGTAACCTGGTTGGCGTTATCACCTTTTAATGAAGATCTGCAAGCGAACAATACAAGCAGTAAACTAGCAATAAAAAAAGTAGTACCCGCGCTCTTTGATTTCACCTTATGGCACAAAAACGGTTTTTAGACACACCCCATTTTCTCCCTCAGTAGAAATATGATATAAACCGGATATTAACGAAGAAACGGTTGATTTTTCGCAAAATTCATTAAAATTATGCTGAAAAATAGACTTGCCGTCCATTGAAAGTACCCTTAAATGTTTCGGGGGTTGATCTTCGGACCAATGAATGACGATTTCTCCTTTTGCCGCGGTAAAAGAAAAGGGCACTACCCTTTCTTCCGACATACCTGCTGAAGGTGATTGTTCAAAAACGTTTTTAGTCACAACATTATCTAAAATGGTTTTATTAACACCAGTAGATCCATGAACCACACCAGTCGATCCTAATGAAATATTTTGAATCCACCGGTCCAGATGACAATCAATAAAAACATCTGTTTGATCTGAACTGGTGCTTGTCTGGACTATAGACGATAAACTAACAGCTTGTTGATTTTGATCGCCTAAATTGTGAAGCTCAAAATAACCTTCATTGGATTCAATAGTATCATTATCATTAACATCGTTCCATCCACCAATTATCATGTGCATGTATCCCCCTTGCCAACCCCAATACATGGATGGAGTTTGAAAACTTAAGGGATGTGTTTCAGGGTAAAGAGAAATATCTTGGGAAAGCACTCCAGATTGAGTATTTAGCTCTTTTGGTACACCAACTAAGAATTCCACCGTTTCAATTTGTTGAATAGGAAGATACCCAAGGTAAACAGTGTGATTCGCTGGTTCAATTAAAAAAACAAGATTAAAAAAGGTTGTTTGCTGCCCTCCGTCATGTGTTATGGTAAAATTAGATACGTAATAATCGAAATGATCCAAGAGAAAAATCGAATTGTCTGAAGCAATATATGTGTTTGAAATATCAAATGAGTTTCCTGAAAATACAGGGTCTAAATGAATAAAAATGTTACGCTGAGAATTTGCATAAAAAGAGGCTGTAACACAAAGAAGTAGTAAAAATTTCATATTCAAATTTACGCAATTATTTTTAACGTTGATAACGCTTGGCAAACTCCCACAAAATGATTCCCGCACATACAGACACATTTAGACTGTGTTTTGTTCCAAATTGAGGTATTTCCAATACAATGTCAGAGAGATTTACAACTTCTTGCGACACACCATTTACTTCATTTCCAAAAAACAGCGCCACTTTATTAGTTGCGTGAAAATTGAGTTGATCCAGTTTAGTTGTATTTTCTGCCTGCTCAATACTACAGAGGATATAGCCTTCCTGTTTCAGTTTTAAAGCTAATTCTTGAATCGATGCTATATATTCCCAGTCAACCGTTTCGGTTGCTCCAAGTGCGGTTTTGTGAATGTCTTTGTGTGGCGGACAAGCAGTGATTCCACACAAAAATATTTTTTCGACCATAAATGCGTCGGACGTGCGAAAAAACGAACCGATGTTGTTTAACGAGCGAATATCATCTAAAATCACAACGATTGGAAATTTATCTTTTGCTTTGTAAGCATCTTCCGATAAGCGATCAAGCTCCCAAAGTTTCAGTTTTCGGTTTTGTTCCTTTGCATTCATAATTCAATTCTTGCAATGTAAATTCTCTTTGGGTTAATATCCTTTGTGCCGTAACCTATGGATTCTGTTCTGACGCCAATCCCATTCGTTATTTTTTGAGAACTTCGGTATGTTAAGCCAATAATTTCTGATTTTTCATTTTTTATCCAATCGATGAAAATAACAGCGTGCCCAGAATTGTTGTTTCGCCAAAATTGAACAAAGTCTCCCGGTGATGCCTGATTGAGAGATTTTGAACACCCCCATCCCATTTCCTCTAAAGCCATAACACATTGTGTCTCCATGCTTTCCGCAGGTATGCCATACCATACATGTTGAAATCGCTTAATTTTTAGACTCAAACTATCCGGAAGAACATCAAGACGCTTCAAGGTTTCAAAAGCAACGTTAAAGGTATACCCGGAACAATAGGTGCCACTCTTACTTTTACTCATAAATTTATGTTGACCAAGAATCAAGTCTTGATATACTCCTGTACTTGACCAATTATATCCGCCTCCAAGATGCCGTTCAGCTTCCTCAAGTACTAAACAATTAATGTCTTGCGCACGGGTAAAACCAGAAAATATGCAATGCAGCAAAATCAAGACTGTTCTCATGAGGTTAAAAATAACGAATAGCAGAGAAAGAATAGTACTTCAGTATTTAAACTATCAACAGGACACATTGAATAAAGAAGTTTTGAACAGCAATAAAAAAGGCGATCAGGACCGGACAGAAATAAGTATCTTTAGGTCACAAAAAAATCCATTGATAAAAGAAGCAAAAGAATCCGGTTACGCAGAAACTCCTTTGATGAAGCAATACAATCAAATCAAAGCGAGACACCCCGATGCGCTTTTACTTTTTCGGGTTGGGGATTTTTATGAAACCTTTGGTGAGGACGCAATAAAAACATCAAAAATTTTAGGCATCATATTAACCAAACGGAAAAATGGTGTCGCGGCGGAAATTGAATTAGCAGGATTCCCACATCATTCTCTTGAAACGTATTTGCCTAAGTTGGTTCGTGCGGGTCAGCGCGTGGCGATTTGTGACCAATTGGAAGACCCAAAAATGACCAAAACCATAGTTAAAAGAGGAGTCACCGAGCTAGTTACGCCTGGCGTTTCCTTTAACGACCAAGTGCTTGAGCAAGGGAAAAATAATTTTTTGTGTGCCCTGTATTTTGGAAAAAAGACGATTGGTGTTTCTTTTCTCGATGTTTCCACTGGGGAATTCTTGGTTGCCCAAGGGGATTTGGAATACATAGAAAAATTAATTAGTGGTTTTGAGCCCACAGAGTTGATTTTTCAAAAAAACAAAACTCAGGAATTTAAAGATGTTTTTGGAGACCAATTTTATACCTTTCGAGTGGAAGATTGGGTATTTACTACAGATTTTGCGCTCGAAATTTTAACCAAACAATTTGGGACCACCTCGCTAAAAGGTTTTGGTGTAGAAGGGTTAGAAGAAGGAATTGTTGCTTCAGGAGCGATTTTACATTATTTAAATGAAAATCAACACACGAAGCTTGGACATATTACAGCGCTTTCGCGAATTGAAGAAGAGAAATATGTGTGGTTGGATCGTTTTACAGTTAGGAACTTAGAATTGGTTTTTTCAGTTAATGAAAATGCAATTACGCTGGCAAATATTTTAGACCATACCGTCACCCCAATGGGAGGAAGGTTGTTAAAACGCTGGTTGGTATTACCATTGAAGGACCGGGCTGCAGTGGAAGAAAGATTAGATATTGTGGACTACTTGTATGCGCATCAGGAGGTTCAATTTGAATTAACTCAAAGACTTCGAGAAATTGGGGATTTGGAACGTCTTATATCAAAGGTGGCAGTTGGAAAAATAAACCCCCGCGAAATAGCACATCTCAAGCGAATACTTCACCATTTACCTCCGCTGAAGAAATTATTGGAAACCAATCACCACAAGCCTATTTCAGAATTAAATGCTCAATTAAACGCCTGTTCCCCGCTTGTTGCTCTAATTACCAGGCATTTACAAGAAGAGCCTGCAGCACAAATAGGTAAGGGAAAAGTGATTGCTGATGGCGTTAGTGCTGAATTAGATGAGTTGAGAAATATATCGTTTGTCGGGAAGGATTATTTAGAAAAACTTCAAAATCAAGAAGCTGATCGCACAGGCATTCCGAGTTTAAAAATTTCATTTAATAACGTATTTGGTTACTACATTGAAGTAAGAAACACACACAAAGATAAAGTTCCACAAGATTGGATTAGAAAGCAAACACTCGTTAATGCAGAGCGTTATATTACCGAAGAACTGAAGGAGTATGAGGCTAAAATTTTAGGAGCTGAGGAGAAAATCCTTTCAATTGAAACAACATTGTTTCAACAATTGGTTTTAGACATGTCGTCTTATGTGGCGGTAATTCAACAAAATGCCCGTGCAATTGCCAAATTGGATTGTCTGCTTTCCTTTGCGGCAGTTGCTAGCGCAAACAATTATTGTAAGCCGACATTAAATGATGGCTATAGCATTGATATTAAAAACGGGAGACACCCGGTAATAGAGAAAAGGCTGGCAGTAGGACAAGAATACATCCCGAATGATGTTTTTTTGGACAATGAATCTCAACAAATTATAATGATTACTGGCCCCAACATGAGTGGTAAAAGTGCAATATTACGGCAGACGGCGTTGATCGTTCTTATGGCCCAAATGGGGTCTTATGTTCCGGCGGATGCTGCGGAACTAGGCATGACCGACAAAGTATTTACACGCGTCGGCGCTAGCGATAATATTTCTTCTGGAGAATCTACTTTTATGGTTGAAATGAACGAAACGGCGAGTATTCTCAACAACATGTCCTCAAGAAGTTTAATACTTTTAGACGAAATCGGCCGAGGAACAAGCACGTATGATGGTATTTCAATTGCCTGGGCTATTGCGGAATATCTTCATGAATCCCCAAAAGCGAAATGCAAGACACTTTTTGCTACGCATTATCATGAACTCAACGAAATGACCAAGCATTTTGAGCGTATTCGGAATTTCAATGTTTCTGTTAAGGAATCAAAAAACAACGTTTTGTTTTTAAGAAAATTACAACCTGGAGGTTCTCATCATTCCTTCGGTATTCATGTTGCAAAAATGGCAGGAATGCCTCCGCTGGTTGTGCAAAGAGCCGAAGAGGTTTTAAGGGATTTGGAGCACACGCATACAGGGTTGTCCAACGCTAAGAAAGAAAAATCAAGTCCTAAAGACCAATCGAATATGCAATTGAGTTTTTTCCAATTGAATGATCCCGTTTTGGAGCAAATTCATGAAGAACTAATTGGAATCGACATCAACACCCTAACTCCGGTTGAAGCATTAATGAAACTGAATGAAATAAAAAAACTTACAGGCGGATGAAAGAGGTGAGTTTATCAAAAATGCGTTGGAAGTTATTTTTATTAGGATTTTTTAAAATCCCTTTGATTCATTATGTTCGACCGAAATTAGTTCGCTGCAATGATAATGAAATGCTGAAAAGAATTCTCTTCAGAAGAAGAACAAAAAATCACCTAAACTCGATGTATTATGGCGCTTTAAATATAGGTGCGGTTATTCTCGAGAAAATGGAGGAGGCTTTGCATACCAATTCCTGCGTTGATTTTAACTTGCCAGGAGAGGTAAAAAACAGATTAAGTGAAGTGGTGGCATTATTTGAAATGGAAGTCTCAATTCGAATAAATTAATATGAAAGCGGTTTCGATTTTAATTGGGTTGATTTTTTTGTGTCTTTGCGGATGTGCCATTGATGAAGCAAGCCCTTTATCCAACCAACAGCTCGTCATCGCCTCAGACTATTTAAAACCCGGTGATACTGCGCTTTTTTCGGAGTTCACAAAAAACAGCGGAATTAGAATTAGGATTCTGTCACTTACGCCTGAAAAAATCAAAACGCACCTGGAGACTCATAAATCAAATGCACAATTTGATGTGGTGATGCTGGGAAAACTATCTTCAGTGATAACTCTTGAAAAAACGATTTTTCATAACCTTTCAGATGCTTATTTAGATAAATATGCGAGTAACATTAAGGTTTTTCACAACAGACAATGGTTTGTTACCGGTTTAGACCCTTATTTTTTCTCTTTTGAACGTGATAGTTCGGCTCTTCCTATAAATTACGAGCAATTAGCTGTAGGTTTTTTATGGGCCTCTCCGGATCGAGACACGTGGGATTTATTTGACGCCCATTTTTCTTATTACCTTTCGGGGTTAAATGAAGACAGACAAGCACAGCTCAAAAATCAATTTAACATCAATCAGGTTGAGTTTTTTCAGCCAAACGATTCAATGCGCAACCAACAGTTCTTAATATTAAAAAACTCCACTTTTTCTGCTACAAAAACACTTAGTGGTAATTCAAAAAGAGAACTTTGGAAAAACACCAATGGTGCGCAGTATGGTGTTTATTCAGATAGATACTGTATGGCAATCGTAGATCAAGCCAAAAACATGAGAAATGCAAGTGAGTTTTTAAGCTACTGGGACGAGCATTATCAACGCGAAAACTTTATTCCCGCTAAAGGCAATTACCCTTATCCCGATAATGAGGGTTTGTCAAAAGGAGTTAAGTTTTATATGGTATCAGAAGACAAACTCATAGAGTTGCTTAAAAAGCAAAAAAATAAGGAAAATTAAAAGTTAGGATTGCTTTTATCGCGTAACTTTGAAAAAAAGTAAAATATGTATCCAGCAGATTTAGTAAAACCCATGAAAGAGGACCTAGTTAATGTAGGTTTTGAGGAGTTATTGACGCCATCCCAAGTAGATGAAGCAATTGAAAATACAAAAGGAACCCTTTTGGTTGTGGTTAATTCCGTTTGTGGTTGCGCAGCAGGAAATATGAGACCTGGAGTAAAGCTTTCCATTCAACATGATAAGAAACCAAGCAAGTTAACCACCGTGTTTGCCGGTGTTGATGGTGAGGCAGTTGCTCAGGCGAGAAAGTATTTTTTACCCTATCCTCCTTCTTCTCCTTCCATTGCATTATTTAAAGATGGAGATTTAGTTCATTTTTTGGAGAGGCATCATATCGAAGGCGGAAGTGCACAGATGATTGCGGCTAATTTGCAGGCGGCTTACGACGAATATTGTTAATGAAACGTGTTTACTTCCTTTCCACTTGCGATAAATGCAGAAGTATTTTGTCCTCGATGGAAAACAGTAGTGATTACGAACAAGTAGACATTAAAATCAAACACATTTCTCCGGATATATTAGACAACCTTGCCGGGTTTGTCGGAAGTTACGAGGCCTTGTTTAACAAACGCGCCATCAAGTTTAAAGACCCATCGATACGTGAATCCATAAAAGGGGATTTGGATTTTCGACGTCTAATTTTGGAAGAATACACTTTTCTTAAAAGGCCGATATTCATCAATGATGATAATATCGGGATTGAAAAATCGATTTAAATATACAGCAAATAAGGCCTAATCGTTTCTTCCCAATTTGTGGATAAAAGTGATTTCGTTTGATCTCTAAATGCTTTTTGGTCTAATAATAACAAGTGGTTTGCATTAGGAATCCCAAGGAGTAAATCTAAATGGTTATCTCCGGAAGGATTAGCCTGTGTTGGATATGGTTCCCAAGAAAAATAATTATTGAATTGTTGGTTTAGGTGAAATAATAATTCCAAACCAAATAATACAGGTCTATTGAAATCAGGGTTAGGACTTATAGTTAATCCCATTGTTTCACCGGTTGAGGTTGAAATTTTTTGAGGGCTTAACGAAATACCAGGGAATGAAAATTCTAAGGAGCGAATATCAACGACCTCACTTCCTATCCATTGAAAAGAATGTGCTGAGTTTCTTCCAAAACTAAAATTGGTGGCTTCTAGAAAACATAGCCCTGGATAAAGAAGTGTTGCCTTGAAATTGACCAGTGCGGGTGACGGGGAAACCCAAGGAATACCCCAATCCTCATTGGTGTTTTCTCTTTTCCACTGACATTGGATTATAGATAGATCTGCACCCCAACGCTCGGTTTTATTGAAATAATGAGCAAGTTCTCCTAAGGTGCAATAATGCGTAACTGGGATATTAAATCGTCCAATGAAACTTGAGCAGTTGTTGGACAGCATAGGCCCTTCGCTTTTATTGATTGCTCCTCCCAGCGGATTTGGACGGTCAAGAATGACAATTTTCTTTTTTTTTCTCGCAGCAGCCTCAATAAAATAGGTCATGGACCAGAGGTAAGTGTAAAATCTAACACCAACATCTGGAAGGTCAACCATTAAAACATCCAAATCATCAATGTTATTATCATTTACCTGCTGTTGTTCCTGATAAAGACTTACAATGGGTAATTTTGTGATTTCGTCAATTTGATGAGGCATCCATGCGCCATCCTTTCCTTGTGCCTTCATTCCATGTTCAGGAGAAAAAAGGCGAACAAGTTGATAATTCTGCTTTAGTAAGGCGCCCCTTGATTTTTCTCCATTTTTTGTTCGTGCAGCATCATTCGTTAGAAGACCAATTCTATGCGTTTTCCAAGAAGGATCAGAAGCGAGAAGGGTATCAATTCCGAAAAGGAAAGACTTATTATCCATAATAAGGGCTAATCAGCACGTAGACAATCACCCCAGAAATAGCAACATATAACCAAATTGGGAATGATATCTTTGTCCATTTTTTATGACGAGTGTAATTTCCTTGCCAAGCAAATAAATAGGTAAAAAGCACTAGAGGAACTACGATTATACTGAGCAAAACGTGAGAGACCAAGAGAAAATAATAAAACCCTACCATACTTCCCACCGCAATGGACTCCTCTGCATCTCGAACATCGTCGTGATTTGAGTCACCGAAAACCGTTGGCTCAGAAGTCATGTGATAGGCAACATATCCCGCTAAAAAAAGCAAAGAAAGTAATAGGCAAAGCCGAATCAATTTTCTATGTAATGACATGTTGTGACTTTTAATTGCATACAATGCAGCAATTAGAAAAAAAGCAGTTAAACCATTGATTCCAGCATATATTGGAGGAAGAAAACTTAAATCATAACCTTTAAGTTGGACTTTAAACAGCACGGCAACAATCAAGGGAATGGCAATAGACAGCGCAATGATGGCGAGTCTAGCTTGTTTAATCTTGTCTGGAGCTAAGGTTGTACTCATGTATTAATAGGTTTTCTAAGTCACTTTTTAACCGCTGATATTCCTTTTCGTCGGCATCACCGTCTGGATTTGTTATTTGATAAACGCCACGCACGTGACCGCTTTTGTCAACTAGTGTGAAAGCCCCAGAATGCGCATAGCCTCCCGCCTCTTCCTCGTCTTTTCCGGCGTGAACTAGAAATGATTTAACGCCAAGTTCATGAACTTTTGCCTCTTGAACACCAGTAAGAAATGACCAGTTTTTTGTTGAGACTTTGTTTTTTTGTGCATGTTCTTTTAATATTGACGGAGTATCGAAACTGGGATTAATGGTAAAGGAAATCAATTGAAGGTTTTCTTCCCAATCAGCAAATTCACCCTGTAGTCGGAGCATTTGTTTATTCATAATTGGGCAAATCGAAGGGCATGTAGAAAAAAAGAATTCAGTAATCCACACTTTATTTTGAAAATCTTTATTCGATTTCCAAATAGAGTCTTGATCTAAGAATCGAAAAGGAGGGATTACGTGATCTACACCCATGTCTCCGAGATAGGGCAAGGGAGCAGGTTTGTTTTCGGCTCTCACGTCTTTTTTTTCTGTGCAAGCTAAGAACACTAGCGATAATATTACCAAATGATAAATCTTATTCACTGCGATTTTTATCATATTCTTTTTGAAGAAGTGCTAAATGCTCAAACATAACACGTATTTCACCTTCTTTGTTCGCGGGTAAAACCATTCGTAAATGGGATTCTTTATCTAACAAAAGAAGGTATTTTTGATACGCCCCAACGCCATATTCTTGCTCACTACTCTTCAGCAAATTTTTCCCATTACTTTCAATATTATAAAAAGACTTTACATCGCCCATTGCAAGTGTCCAAAGCGAAGGGTCATAATTTGGTATGTTATCTTTTAAAATTTCAGACATGGTTTTAAATGCAGCAGTATCCGTAATCGGATTACCGTTACCATCGGTTAAGAATGAGATAATGCGAACTTGTTTTAACTTTTTTCTTTTGTTTTCAAAAATGTGATTGTAAATCAATTCTCGAAAATTAAAAAGAGAAAGTTGACATTTTGAAGGACACGAAGTTTGAATTGTCGAGATAAAAACAATATCTCCGTGAAAGTCGTGTAATTTTTTAGATTCGAACGAGTCTTTTTCTGGAATATATACCGAGAAAGTATGATTAGGTAATTGTCCGAAATCTTCGAGTTTTTGGAAGCTATGTTGACAACCTCTTGTACTAATAAAAATTAGAGTAGCTGCTGGTCCAAAAACAAGTAAAAAGGCAACAAGTACTTTTAATTTACCCCTTTTTGCCTTGCTTTCCATGTATTATGCTCCTCCGTATGTAGTCCAAGCCTCACCTACCGCTACAGCTTCCCATAGGGCGATAAAAATTAGGTATAGCATGAATAAGAAATAAGGAATCAAAATCACATTCCGCATCCATTTCTTCTCGTCTCCGAGGTGCATGAAAACCATAACGATATAACCTGCCTTGAATAAGGTCATGATAATAAAGGACCATTTTACAACAGGCCAAGCACTTGAACTTTGTTTTATGTATGCGCCAAGAGCTACTTCAACCACCGTCACAATGGTTAGAAGTGCCGTTACCATCCAAATTTTCTTTCTAATTTTTTTGCCTTGCTCTTCGTCGTGATGAGCGTGTAAAGAATATTCTATAAGGTCATCTCTTTCCATAAGGAGTTAATTTAAAGTTAAACAAGATAAAAGAAGGTAAATACGAATACCCATACTAAATCTACAAAGTGCCAATACAAACCTGTTTTTTCCACCATTTCGTAATGACCTCTTTTATGATAAGTTCCCATTAAAACTCCTATTAAGATAATGATATTAATTACCACTCCGGAGAATACGTGGAAACCATGGAAGCCGGTAATAAAATAGAAGAACTGAGCATATTGCTGAGGACCATATTCATTTAAACCGAACTGATCATCACCGAAGAATTTAGCTCCATAAATCACTCTATTTTCAACACCAGAAGTTAATGCTTCATAGTACAATTTTTCAGCTTCTTCACCCTCAATTCGTTTTCCAACATTCTCAGGTTTAGCATCTTTTTTAATTATTAAGGTTAAATGTTCGTCGGCTTTTTTGCTAACGTTTGCAATGGATCCATCCTCAAGGTGTATTTGAATGTCCTTTCCATGCATGTGTAAGTGACCAGCCATAGCTGCATGTTGAAATTCATGCATTAAGTCTTCTGTAATTTCTTCCCCGGCTTTGTGCTCAGTTCCAGCTTTTACTACCGTAAACTTTTCAATTTCACCGAAGTGACCCTGAACGATAGCTTGCGAACCATTTGACAATTCTACCTTACCGAATTCCGAACCGTGTGTAAAGTGAAACCATTCCCATGCCTGAGAACCTAAGAAGAAAAACCCTCCTATTATGGTAGCAATCATCCACTTTATTACGCCTTTCTTATCCATTCTGTGTCCTGCTTCTACTGCTAATACCATGGTTACCGAGGAAACAATTAGAATAAAAGTCATCAAGGCGACATAGATTAACGGATAACCATGACCGAGAAACGGCAATGAATTAAACGTTTCTTCACCAATAGGCCAACCTTCTGTGCCTGAAACACTCACGTCGTGTCTTGTGAATCCGTATGCAACGAGCAAACCTCCAAAAGTAAGAGCATCTGATACAAGGAAAAACCACATCATAAGTTTTCCGTAGCTAGTTTGGAACGGAGATTCTTTACCGCCCCATAATGTTTTAGAATCTAATTCTGCCGAATGTCCTGCCATTATTTAAGAATTTTTTGCAAGTTTAATGAATATAAATCAAAAATAATAGTAAATACGCCCACAAAAGACCTAAAAAGTGCCAAAATATTGCGCCTGTTCGAAGTGATAAGTGGTTGTCAGAGTTGAATCTACCTGAAAATGAATTAATTGTGATTTTTATTAAATATATCATGGCTACGGCAATGTGTAGAAGGTGGATGAAGGTAATGATATACAGAAATGAGGATGCGGAATCTGCAGCTTCTATGGCCTTTGTTTCAAGTCCTGCGCTTAACGGTTTGCCTTGGTAAGTCAATTTTCTATCTTTACCATAACCTAGTTCCTCTCCTTTGTAATAGATTTGAAAATCTTTCCCTATTTCTCCTTTGGCGTAAAAGTCTCCCCTGTTGTCTCGTATGTTTTCAGCGAAATACTTTAATCTAAGTGCGTCTAGATGTGTAAATAAGACCCCATCCGGTTTACAAACTTTTTGGTCTTTGACGACAATCGGTCGATTATCCATTAGCAAAACAATTGAAGGGCTGGGGGTGGTCATTGTCATCACCTTTCCCTGTTCGTAATTTAAGAATTGTGAAGTAAAGTCTTGTAAAGATTTCATTTCTGAATCGGTCATTTTTTTACCATCTATCAGGTAATCATTACAGTAAACATCCACTTTTTTATTGTTCATCAGAACTTCGAAATAAGTTCCGTACTTTCCATCCACCACCATGATGTGGTTGTTTGCAGCATAAAATCCTTTATCGATTAACTCACCATAACCTTTAAACTGAAAGAAAATGAAAAGAGCACCAAGCAAGGTAGTTGTACCCATAAGGGTTTTGAGTAATAGCTGCTTGTTTTGCTTTGCCGCACGGATGGCCAAAATAAAGGTTACGCTGCTAATAGCAACAGTTGCGGTACTGTACCAAAAAAACATCGGCATTGGATATTTCAACCAAAATGAATCTCCCATCAATACAATGTAAGCGGAGGTAAATCCGGCAAAAAGCATAATAACACTGAAAATACCTACATATACGAGGTTTTTCTTCATTTTTTCTTTTACGGCAGGGTCAAATTGCGGTTCCATAATTTAAAGTTTATCGAAAACGTATACGAATTGAATTATTGGTAAATAAACAAACGAGGCAAACATTAGTTTACGCGCATCTTTTGTTTCGCAATACAGAAATAATCGGTAAGCGTAAACAAAGAAAACAACACCAAGTAAGGAAGCGATTATCAACGTTGAAATTCCAACCCAATCTAAGGCCCATGGCAATAAACTAAACGGGATTAAAAAAAGTGAATACACCATTATTTGAAAGGCACTTTGTTTGCTTCTCCCCGATGCTGAGGGAAGTAAGGAGAACCCGGCTTTTTTATAGTCGTCGTACAAAACCCAAGCGATAGCCCAAAAGTGCGGAAACTGCCAAGTAAACTGAACAAAAAACAACACTCCGGAGTGTAAGGTGAAATCATTACTCTCTGCAATATATCCAAGCATAGGAGGAATAGCTCCTGGAAACGCTCCAACAAAAACCGCCCAAGGGGTTTTCAATTTTAGGGGTGTGTATACAAAAACATAGGTTAGAAAAGCTAAAAGTCCCAGCAAGGCGCTGTAAAGGTTTAACTGTAGCAGTAACAAAGTTCCAATAATAAGAGAAATGACACATACGATGTACGCTTCCTTAACTGTAATCCAACCTTGAGGGAGCGGTCTGTTTTTCGTTCGACTCATCAAAACGTCAAGTTCTCTTTCCCAAATCTGATTT
The DNA here is from genome assembly GCA_003512365.1 of Crocinitomicaceae bacterium. GTDB lineage: Bacteria > Bacteroidota > Bacteroidia > Flavobacteriales_D > Crocinitomicaceae > UBA952. The sequence goes on from DORI01000138.1 coordinate 22,107, forward strand.
GCACCATTTGAAGCAGCAGTAACCAAGGTGCCTCCGAGCATTAAGTAAGTAATTTCTAAATAGTCGCTTCCGCCCGCAAACAAGTACCCGGATAATGCAGATAAAATGACTAAAAAGCTAAGCCTGAACTTGGTAAAGATTAAATAAATCTTCCAAATAGCCGGTTTTTGAACTGCAATTTCAGACATTGGTGCAAATTTACGAATTAATACCGATGAAAGGTAACCCAAGACACAAAGCGATTCGTATTTTAATTCGAAGGCAAGTATCAAGAAACTCCTTATCTTTAGAGCCAAACTTTAAAGACTATGTATCAAAATATTATTCTCGAACAAAAATCTCATTTGGCAATTATAACGATCAATCGCCCGGACCAATTAAATGCATTGAACAAGTTAACGATTGAAGAATTAAACAAGGCGCTAACCCAGTTAAATGAAGACAATAGCGTTGGTGTTATCATCTTAACGGGAAGCGGAGAAAAGTCATTCGTTGCGGGCGCCGACATAAAAGAATTTGCGGATTTCTCTATCGCTGAAGGAGGCATGCTCGCACAAAATGGACAAAATATCCTAT
>DORI01000194.1:0-1101 GCA_003512365.1 Crocinitomicaceae bacterium
GTGGTTACCGAGCAAATCAAAGAGGATACACCTTTTTTTTTAAGTAGCGGAACGGGTAATTCAGAGAGAAGCAAGCATTGGATATTTGATGTTGAGTATTATTTGACATCATGTTTACGTGCTTACAAGAGTTTTGTGGGTAACCCAGAAAATCAAGTCATTTTTGCTTTGCTTCCAAATTATTTAGAACAAGGTAATTCAGGTTTAGTATGCATGGTTGAGCGACTGATACGCCTGACAAATAATGAACTTTCAGGTTTTTTTCTAAAGGACTTGGACGAATTGAGAAGAAAATACGAACAAGCCAAAGCGACGGGAAAGGAAATTGTAATTTTTGGTGTCAGTTATTCTCTGTTGGATTTAGCGGCAAGAAACGAAAATTATGAGTCAGCAACAATTGTTGAAACTGGAGGAATGAAAGGCAGAAGACAAGAATTGTCAAAATCTGAATTGTTTAACCAAATAAAAATTGGAACATCTTGTAAAAAAATCATCTCGGAATATGGTATGACTGAGTTATTCTCTCAGTCCTATGCGGGTGAAGATTTGATTTTCTCATCACCTCCTTGGATGAAAATAATCACAACTGACGTTTCTGATCCTTTTTCAGTTGTAGTAGGGAGGAGAGGAGTTTTGAATATAATTGATTTGGCAAATATTGATTCGTGTTGTTTTATTCAGACACAAGATATCGGCATTCAATTATCAAATGGATTTACGATTGAAGGAAGAATTCAGCATGCTGATATTCGTGGTTGCAATCAACTTGTGGAATAGAACCTTAAGTTAAAATCGTTTTCATTATCTTTGCTTTATGAATCCACAAACCATTATGTACTTATCGATGATTGGCCTCATGGCGGGAGTTTTAAGTGGATTTGTTGGCGTTGGGGGTGGAATTATTATTGTCCCTGCCTTAGTTTTCCTTTTAGGAACAACTCAACACGAAGCGCAAGGTACAAGTTTGTTCGTTTTATCGATGCCCGTTGTTTTTTTTGGGTTATTGCAATATTGGAAGACTGGAAACGTCAATTGGAAGTTTGGACTCGTCATAGCGCTAACATTTCTTATTGGAGCATGGATTGGGTCTAAGTTGTCTTT
>DORI01000194.1:1121-2964 GCA_003512365.1 Crocinitomicaceae bacterium
AAATGTCGCCTTCTTGGGTGAAATTTATTTTTGGAATATTAACAGCCTACGTTTCTTTTCGTTTGATTAGTTCTGGTTATCAAGAAATTTCAAATGGCGACGCATGAACTAATTGAAATATTGCGTTCAGAAGCTAGAGATATTGCTATTTCGGTTCGAGAATGGAGGGAATATTTACACCAAAATCCTGAACCTTCATTCCATGAAAACAATACAATGGAATTTGTTTCCGCAAAGCTTTCCGAATTTGGTATCGAACATAATAAAGGATACTGCGGAACAGGTGTTGTTGGGTTAATAAAAGCACCAAATTACAATGGAACAATTGGTCTACGCGCTGACTTAGATGCCCTGCCAATACAAGAGCGAAACGAAGTATCTTATAAGTCTCAAATTGATGGATGGATGCACGCTTGTGGCCACGATGTGCATACCTCAATACTTTTGGGAACGGCTTCAATTCTTCAAAAAAACCGTGATAAATTAAAAAAAGATGTAAAACTAATATTTCAGCCTGGAGAAGAAATGAATCCCGGAGGAGCAAGTCTTATGATTAAAGAAGGTGTTCTTGAAAATCCTACGGTTGAAGCAATGTTTGCCCTTCATGTTTATCCTGAATTTGAAGCCGGATTAATAGGGTTAAAGTCAGGTCTCTATATGGCTTCAAGTGACGAAATTCATCTTGAAATAATTGGAAAGGGTGGACACGGTGCGTTGCCGAATCGCTGTGTAAATCCATTAATCATGGGAGCTGAATTAGTACTGGCCTTGACAACTTACATTTCAACCCATTCTCCAAAGGAAATTCCTACTGTGATCAATTTTGGAAGATTTGAAGCTTTAGGCAGTACGAATGTTGTTCCAGAAAACGCATCAATTAAAGGTACTTTTCGAACCATGAAAGAAGACTGGCGTGAAAAGGCATTTCAAGAAATGGAAAAAATTTCGAACGAAATAGCGCGTAAATATTCCGGTAAAGTGAATTTAAAAAGATCAAAAGGATATCCAAATTTGCAAAACGATGCGATATTGACTAGTCAATTACAAGGTTTATTTAGTGGTGTTTTTGGTGATAAAAATGTAAAGGATTTGGATCTTAGAATGACTGCAGAAGATTTTGCTTTTTACGCAGAGAAAGTTCCGAGTTGCTTTTACAGATTGGGAGTTGGTAACAAAGAAAGAGGTGTAATACATTCAGTTCACCACCCAAATTTCGATATCGATCCCAATTCTCTAGAAGTTGGAGTCCTTGCCATGTCATTAATTCCCTTTTTCTATGAAAGTTAGCATTTTCATTTTTAGTATTTTCTTGCTGTTTTCATGCTCAAAGCAAAGTGAGAAAAAACTAGTGGGAACTTGGGTTGTTGAACGAGTTGAAATCAAAGATGGAGCAGGTTTTGTATATTATGATACGCTTTTCGAAACGAATTCAAATACAGTAACTTTTTCACAAGACTCATTACATGCTTTAGTTTGTTTTCAATTTACTCCTCTCGCCTCTAGTTTTGAAGTTTCGGATACGTTAGTTTTAAATAGTAAATGGTCAAAATCAAGTGATTTAATTGTTTTATCAAATAAGAATTATTCACTAAAGCTTGAGCTGCTTTCTAATAATCAACTTGTATTTAATTATTATGACTATTCGAAATATAGGTTGAAGACGTTTTTCTTGAGAAAAATCTAATTTTTATTTAGAAATCTGACATTCTAAATCATAATATTTCAAATTTTATGTCTTTTCTTGCTCAATAATTACTTGTTTTACTTCACCTTATTTCATTCATATTAAATTGAATCGAAGAGTTGAGATAATGATGAAACGTAATTAACTATAGAAAACCTA
>DORI01000194.1:3002-5389 GCA_003512365.1 Crocinitomicaceae bacterium
GAAAACCTAATTCTAGCTTGGCTTCTTCGCTCATCATGTCTTTATCCCAAGGTGGTTCAAACACAATATGAACCCTAGCATCTGAAACTTCCTCTATTGATTTTACTTTATCCTCCACTTCTTTAGGCAAAGATTCAGCTACAGGGCAATTTGGAGAGGTAAGCGTCATGTCAATATCAACTTCATTGACTTGATTAATGCGTACTTCGTAAATTAACCCCAGTTCATATACATCAACAGGAATTTCCGGATCGTAAATGGTTTTTAACATATTCACGATTTTATTTTCAAGTTCCATACTCATGATAAACAATATTTCAGCGCTTCGTTTTTTAATCGTTTAATCATGCCAATTAATCCATTAGATCGGGTAGGGGATAGATGTTCTTGCAGGCCAATTGCTTGTACGACTCCAAAGTTATATTCAACTAATTCCTTTGGATCAATATTATCGACCAAACGGATTAAAAGTGCTATTATTCCTTTGGTTATGATTGCGTCAGCATCTGCTTGAAATTTTATTGTCGAAGCATTTCCACTTGTTTTGAGCCAAACGCGTGACTGGCAACCTTCAATTAATAAATCATCAGATTTTTCGTTTTCGGCAAGCAATGGCAATTCTTTTCCTAATTCAATGATGTATTCATATTTTTCCATCCAACTCTCAAACAGCTCAAATTCAGAAACTAATTCTTCCTCTCTTTGTTTTATCTCACTCATTATTTCAACATATTTAGGCTTTTTTCCAACGCTTCGACAAACGTATCTATTTCTTGTTTAGTGTTGTAAAATGCAAAAGATGCTCTAACTGTTCCCGGGATTTTAAAGAAATCCATCAGCGGTTGGGTACAATGATGCCCTGTTCTGACAGCAATACCTTGTTTGTCTAAAAGTGTTCCGATATCAAAGGGATGTATGCCTTTCACAGAGAATGAAACAACACTTGTCTTATTCTTTGCCTCACCGATTATTTTCAATCCTTCAAATGTATCTAATAGATCCTCTGCGTACTTAGCTAAAGCACGTTCATGTTCTTCTGCAGCCTTCAAATCAATAGACTCTAAGAATTCAAAAGCTTTCCCTAAACAAATACCACCGGCGATATGCGGAGTTCCTGCTTCAAATTTAAAGGGAAGTTCATTATAAGTGGTACGTTCGAATGTTACCCTAGAAATCATGTCTCCACCACCTTGGTATGGCGGCATAGCGTCCAATAATTCTTCTTTACCATATAACACACCAATTCCGGTTGGACCAAACACTTTGTGACTTGAAAATACATAGAAGTCACAATTCATTTCNNTTGCGCACCATCCACTAAAACTTTAGCTCCAACATCATGAGCGGCAGAAACAATGTCTTTTATCGGATTAACAGTTCCTAGTGTATTTGAAATTTGAGTGATAGCCACGAGTTTAGTCTTTTTGGATAACATTTGCTTGAACGTTTCCAACAATAACTCTCCTTTTTCGTTAATGGGTGCAACCCGCAGACTTAAACCTTTTCGCATGCACAGCATTTGCCATGGCACTATATTAGAGTGATGCTCCATTGCAGAAATAATAATTTCATCACCGGCCTTTAATAGTTCGCCAAATGACGAAGCTACAAGGTTTATGCCCTCAGTTGTTCCTTTGGTAAAAATTATTTCCTCACTTTTACGTGCATTAATGTACCGCTGAATTCGTTTTCTTGACTCTTCATATTCCGTAGTAGCTTTTTGACTCATAAAGTGAACACCGCGATGAATATTCGCATTTTCTTTTGAGTAAAACTTATTTATGGCATCTAACACAAGTTGAGGTTTTTGTGATGTTGCGCCATTGTCGAAATAAATTAAATTCTTGCCGTAAACTTGTTGTCGCAAGGCAGGAAATTGTTCTCGAATTTCTCGAACATTAAAATTTTTCTTAGCAGATTCACTCATGATATGCAAAATTACGAAAAAGGGAAGCCTTAATCAGTTCGAATAACAAATTTCTCCTATTTTGGTTGTAATTCGATATAAGGAATGAGTAACTCTTCCATTGAGATTCCACCATGTTGAAAAGTGTTGTTGTACAGATTTACGAAATGATTGAAATTATTTGGGTAAACAAAAAAATCTTGTTCTCGGCAAAAAACAAATTCGGCAGATAATTTTAGCGTTGGGAGATTTGCGTCTTTTGGTTGTTTAACCGTGTACACTTCTTTACTATTATAGCTTAATCCTCTGGCTGTTTTGTAGCGTAGATTTGAATTGAGATTTCGGTCTCCTACAATCTTTACTGGATTGTTGACCTTTATAGTGCCATGGTCTGTGGTAATAATGAGTTTATGCTTTGCCTCTGCAGCTTTCTTAATGACATCATAAAGAGGCGAATGTTCTAACCACGAAACAGTTATCG
>DORI01000095.1 GCA_003512365.1 Crocinitomicaceae bacterium
GCCGAGAATTCAAGGGTATCCGAACCGTTTTGATGGAACAGGTTTAGGTATGCGTTACGTAGGTTATAGCGATGAATTTGTGGATGTAACGCTAGGTTCATTTTACGAGCAGTTTGGCACAGGGCTTTCCTTTCGCGCTTATGAGGACCGTGCACTTGGATACGACAATTTAATGGATGGCGCTCGTTTAATTGTTCGCCCGAAAAAAGGAATCGTGCTGAAGGGAGTATACGGTTATCAACGTTTATCCTTTCAACAAGGGAAAATAATTCACGGGGATGGGATTGTAAGAGGTGTGGATGGTGAGGTGAACCTCAACGAAACTTTTTCAAAGCTCGAAAATTTCCCCTTGAGTACCGTTATTGGAGTGTCTTTTGTAAGTAAATATCAAGCAGATAATGATGCTGACTTAATTTTACCAGAGAATGTTGGAGCCTACGGAGGAAGAATAAAATTGGGTTACAAAAATTTTAATTTCGACGCTGAATACATTCAAAAAGAACAAGATCCTTCTAATGATAATGGGAAAATTTACAATTTCGGACACGCCGCAATTTTTAATTTGGGTTACAATCAAAAAGGATTAGGTGTTTTACTTTCAGGAAAATCTGTTGATAACATGAGCTTTCGTTCAGATCGTACAAAGGACCTACAAGACGTTTTCATTAATTATTTGCCCGCTTTAAACAAAACCCACACGTACAACCTTGTCGCTACGCTTTATCCTTATGCCACCCAACCATTAGGGGAAGTTGCTTACCAAGCTGAGGTATTGTATACATTAAAAAAGGGTACTTTTTTAGGTGGTAAATACGGTACATCTCTAAATGCAAATTTTTCGACGACTTATCGACCAAAACAATTTTTGGATAACATCAATTTACTTGATTCTTCTAGAGTGGTTTACGAAAGTAGACCATTTGTTATGAGTGACAGTCTTTATTGGCGAGATATTAACGTGAACCTAACCAAGAAAATAAACAAAAAGCTTAGTTTGATATTCAGTTATTTTAATATCAATATTAATAATGACGTTGCAAAAATCTCTAACGATGCATCAGGAATAATCAGAGCTCATATTGGAGTTATCGAAGGGTCCTATAAAATTAATAAGAAACACGCTATTCGTACGGAATTACAAGGGTTGATTGTTGAGCCCAAAAATGGTCAACCGAACGATAAAGGTGATTGGGCAACAATACTCGTTGAATATACAGTTTCGCCACATTGGTCTTTTGGATTTATGGATCAATATAACTACGGAAATCCAAAAGAGGAACTGCGGGTTCATTATCCAATTGTAACATTTGGATACGTGAAAGACGCTACACGATTCATGATTTATTATGGCCGGCAACGGGCAGGATTATTTTGTGTTGGAGGCGTTTGTCGATTTGTTCCTGCATCGAATGGATTAACGTTAAGTTTCACACAAAGTTTTTAATGAAATGAAGTATTTTCTGGTTTTATTTTTAGGTGGTATACTTTTATTAAGCACTTCCTGTGATCGCGTTGAAAATCCATATCCACTAACAGTTCAAACAGATCTTGACACGACCCTATACCCAGGTAATTGGGGTGACTATGTGGCAAACGAATGGCCTGTTTTCACGCCAAACACAAATCTTTTTCGCAATGTATTAATTGAAGATTTTACTGGTCATCAATGTGTTTTTTGTCCGGCTGCTGCTGATTTAGCCCACGCTTTGCATGAATCAAATCCATCCCGCGTATTTACTGCTTCAATTCATTCCGGCCCTACGGGAATGGGAGATTTTCAAGTAGTTTCTCTTCCAAATTACCCCACAGATTTCACCAACGCTCAAGGATTGGAAATAGGTACCTATTTCGGAACGAACGATGGTGGGTTTATTGGAAATCCAAGAGGCACCGTGAACAGATTCAACAACGGTTACATATTCCAAAGTCCTGCTCAGTGGTCTTCAATGATGAACGACCAACTTACGCAAAATTCATTGAAAGTGAACATCCAGTCAGCGTTAAATTATTATCCTTCCACAAAAGGAGCTTTCTTACATGTTGAAATTGAAAAATTGGATCAAAATCTTACGAATGAATTAGGAGTAGTTGTCTATTTACTTGAAGATTCATTGGTTGGAGATCAAAAAATGAGTGATAATTCACACAATAGTAGTTACGTGCATCGCGACATTCATAGAGGAAATATTGATGGTCAGACCTTTGGAAAAGTACTTGGGCCTGATGCTCTTATTGGAAATAAATATTATGTAAATTATAGTTTTTTGGTTCCCAATCAGTTGGATGGAAATTTCAATGCTGAAAATATGCACCTTCTCATTTATGTTTACGATCGTACAACTTGGGAAATTTATCAAGTTATAAAGCAAGATATTATTCAATAAGCGCACGATTTCGTATATTTGGATAATTCAAACGTATGGCACTTAGACAGCAATTAGCCCAAAAATTAGAACAACGCCTTTCGCCTCAACAAATTCAACTTATGAAATTGTTGCAGGTGCCAACTATGGAACTCGATCAACGCATCAAACAAGAAATCGAAGAAAACCCGGCATTGGAAGAAGGTGGTGAAGATCAAGAAGATGAATTCGACAACCAAGAGGAATTTGACGACGAAGATGATCAGGAAGAGTTTGACCTTTCAGATTATTTAGACGATGATGTTGCTGATTATAAAACACAAGCAAATAATAACTCAAAAGATGAGGAAGAACGCGTCATTCCTTTGTCTGGTGAACAATCCTTTCAAGAAAAACTGACAGAACAACTCAATCTGCTAGATCTTGACGACAGACAATTTATCATCGCAGATATAATAATCGGCAACTTAGATGAATCCGGCTACCTCAATCGCGACCTGGAAGCTATCGTAGATGATATTGCATTTTCGATGAATCTGTCGGTTACAGAAGATGAAGTATTAGAAATATTATCACTTGTTCAAGAGCTAGACCCTGCCGGTGTTGGTGCAAGAAATTTACAAGAATGTTTGTTGCTTCAGTTGCGAAGAAAACAAGATGGTGATATTGTAAGGTTTACTGCACTTAAAATTTTGGAAGATTTCTTTGAAGAGTTTACTAAAAAACACTACGAACGTATTGCAAAAAAACTTGAAATTGAAGAAAATGATCTAAAAGACGCTTTGGATGAAATTTTGAAACTCAATCCAAAACCAGGAGGAGCGAGTAGGGAATCTGCAAAAAATTACCAGCAAATTATTCCTGACTTCATGTTATTTGAATCAGATGGCCGGATTGAATTATCCTTAAATGGAAGAAATGCACCTGAATTAAAGGTCAGCAAAGATTATGAAACGATGTTACGTAAATATGCAGAAGGTGCTAAAACTTCAAAAGCAGACAAAGATGCTTTAACATTTGTTCGTCAGAAGCTTGACAGCGCCAAATGGTTTATCGATGCTATTAAGCAACGGCAACAAACGCTGTTACTCACCATGAATGCCATCATGAATTATCAAAAGCCTTATTTTCTCTCTGGCGATGAAACTAAGTTAAGGCCAATGATACTGAAAGATATTGCTGATATTGTAGGCTTAGATATTTCAACTGTTTCTCGCGTAGCAAATAGTAAATATGTTCAGACGAATTTTGGGATTTACCCATTAAAGTATTTCTTCTCTGAGTCATTGTCAACTGATTCCGGGGAGGAAGTAAGCACGCGAGAAGTGAAAAAAATCCTCTCGGATGCCATTGAAAATGAAGATAAAAAGAATCCATTAACAGATGAGAAATTAATGGATTTGCTCAATGAGAAAGGCTATAATATAGCCAGAAGAACCGTTGCAAAGTACCGAGAGCAATTGAATTTACCGGTAGCGAGAATGAGAAAAGCACTTTAGTATATGCAGCTAACTGCAAAACTTATTTCTTGGTTGTTTCTCCCTTTTATAACTCCGTTATACGGTTTGTGGTTAACGCTATATTTACCCGCTGAAGAGGTAATGGTTGATACGAAATCTCTTTACTTACTTCCTCCGCAAATCAAAAAAGTTATTATCGGAATATTTTTCATTTTTGCTGTCTTGGCTCCTGCCATCTCATATTATACCTTATACCGAAGGAAGCTTATTTCTTCTATCGAAATGGACGATAAAGAGGAGTNNAGGAGCGCAATGCCCCGTTATTTATTATGTTCGCTTATTGTATGGTCATGTACACTTTGTTCTGGTATAAAGACCCTCAACATCTTCTACCAAGTTATGTGAATTCCTTACCCTTGACGGGTGCTGCTGTGGCGCTAGCCTTTGCTATAATAAACAACTGGACTAAAATCTCCTTACATGCCGGTGGAGCGGGTATATTGGTGGGTTATTTGGTGGCGTTTCAAGCTAATCATATACAATCTTCTGTTGAACCTGTATTAATTAGCGTATTGCTTTCTGGACTCATCATGAGCTCTCGGTATATCCTAAACAAACATACCTTGATGCAACTTAATATTGGCTGGGCAGTAGCAGCGGTATTTTCATTTTTATTGAACTATTTTTATCCCTTATTTAACAAATGAAACTTTTGTCTTTTTTTATTTTACTAGTTGTATATTCTTGTTCTTTTTTAGATAAGGAAAGAACGGAGTACTTTAATCAACTAGACCAACTTGAAAGTGAAATTAATGCCCTAGAGAGCAAATTGCTTTCTAATGAAATTGACACCATAGCGGCACTGCAGCGGGCAACAAACTCTGTAGAGTTACGATTTAAAAACTACTTAGTATTGGATACCATAAATATGCCCTTAGCAAAAAAACTTAATGAATATAAAGTAATGAGGCGTGCCTTAGGCCCATTAGGCGCACAATTTCAAAAAGGTAAAAAATCGTTGCGAGAAGAACGCGAGACCTTAAAAAAACTTAGAACTGATATTGAAAATGGAAGTGGGAAAAGAGAAAAATACGGTGATTACATTTCCTTCGAAAGAGAAAAGGTTAAAAAAATTAGCATACTTATTGATGATTACATCAAACAGAAAAATAAGAACATGAATACATTCCATACGCTACATCCAGAATTAAATGAATTTTCACTTTCCCTGTTGACAAAAAAATGATGCCTACTGAAGTTAGAATTTTGTTGGTAATTTTATTCTTAGGGTTTTCTTCCTCAAGCATTGCACAGCCTGCAGGTCAAAACGACCTACAATTAGCACAGTATTATTATTCAAATGGAGATTTTGAGAAGGCAACAATTTATTACGAAAAGTTATATGCCAAAGATCCGTCAAAACAAATATTTCTTCGATATGTAGATTGTCTAATGCAATCTAAACAATATAAAACCATTGAAAAAATTTACAAACGTCAAATTAACTCGAACAGACAAGATTTCGACCTTCAAGTATCATTTGGACAATTTTACGAGGACATCGGAGAGCCTGTTAAATCAACCTCCATTTACGAAAATCTAATTAAAAATTTACCTCCCTCTCCCACAAAAATCATTGAATTATACCGATCATTCCTCTCAAGAAAAAAATTAGACTTAGCTTTCGATTGCCTCAAGAAAGGAAAAAAAATAACCTCCTCGGGTTTTGAACTTCAGTTTTCAGAACTACATTTTTTAAGAGGAGAGAAAAAAGAAATGATTGAAGTTCTTGTTGTTTTTTTAGGTCAGAATCCCGAGATGCTCGACAACGTGCAACAATTATTGGCAAGTAAATTAAATCTTGAAGATCCGTCGAGTGCCGATTATTTAATAACAAAAGAAATACTAGTATCGACGGCCCAAAAGTCAAATTCCCCTTTGATTATTTCCGAACTGGTAACGTGGATGTTCATACAATCCAAAAATTTCTCCGCTGCTTACAATCAAACTGTTTCCCTAGAAAAACGTCTTGGAGGAGATGGATATCGAATTTATGATTTAGCGGTAATTTGTATGGAAAATAAAGCATATGAGGCGGCTCGAAAATGTTACTCCTACATATTAAATCAACCAAACTCTGAGTATATTATTGAAGCGCAACGAGGCTTGCTGAATGCTAGATACCTAGAACTTACAACGAATAGGAATTACAACGAGCAGGAAATTTCTGCCACAATCTTGGAATATGAACAGGCCTTGAGTAAGTATGGTAAGCAAGTAAAGACGCATTCGATAATTATAGAATTGTCGCATATTTTGGCCTATTATGCTAATAAATCTTCCTCTGCCATTAGCCTATTAAAAGAAGCTTTGGCAATTTCCGGATTAACGGATATGCAGAAAGCTCAACTAAAAATGCAACTTGCAGACATCTATGTGTTAAGTGATGATATTTGGGAAGCCTCGCTTTTATATATGCAAATCGATAAGGATTTTAAATTTGAAGCAATTGGAAATGAAGCAAAGTATAAAAATGCCAGGATCTTTTATTACGATGGAGAATTTAATTATGCTCAGGCCCAGTTGGATGTGTTGAAAGAATCAACATCTAAATTGATAGCGAACGATGCCATTCAACTTTCGGTAACGATCACCGATAATTTTGGTTTAGACAGTAATTTTCAAGCCATGTTTTGGTTTGCAAAGTCTGAACTTCTCATTGAACAGCACAAATACAACGAGGCATTTCAATTAATGGATAGTATTCGCATCAACTTTCCTTATCATTCATTGGCCGACGAAATGATGATGCGTAAGGGAAATGCAATGGAAATGCAAGGAAAATGGCTAGATGCCATAGCGTATTACGAAGATGTGTTGAAACTTCACCCTAAGGACATTCTAGCTGATGATGCGCTATTCCGCATCGGGGATATTAAAGAAAACATATTGTCGGAAAAAGAACAAGCGCTTGAAATTTACAAGCGCTTGTTAATGGATTATAAATCGAGTTTATTTGGTGCTGAAGCTAGAAAACGTGTTCGAGCTATACGAGGCGACCAATTTATAGACGACGATCTTTGATTAAAGATTAGGCATTTCACGCGTAAAGGAAGGTATTCCCGTAACGTCCATCCCTGTTATCAATAAGTGAATGTCGTGTGTTCCTTCATAGGTGACGACAGATTCTAAGTTTGCCATATGCCGCATCATAGAATATTCACTCGTAATACCCATTCCGCCATGAATTTGTCTCGCTTCACGTGCTATGTTTAAGGCAATCTCTACATTGTTCCTTTTGGCCATTGAAATTTGAGCAGATGTTGCTTTCCCTTCGTTTCTAAGTTGACCTAAACGTAGCGTCAACAATTGAGCCTTAGTGATTTCAGTAATCATTTCAGCCAATTTTTTCTGAATTAATTGAAACGCACCTATTGGAACATTAAATTGCGTTCGTTCTTTGGAATAACGCAGCGCTTGATCATAACAATCCATTGCAGCACCTAGGGCTCCCCATGCAATTCCAAAACGTGCAGAATCCAAACAGCTTAAAGGCGCACCAAGACCAGTTCTTCCGGGAAGTATATTGCTTTTAGGCACTTTGACATCTACAAAAATAAGTTCTCCAGTAGCTGAAGCTCGCAGGGACAATTTGCCGTGCATTTCTGGTGTCGAGAAACCTTCCATCCCACGTTCAACAACCAATCCATGAATTCTCCCTGCTTCATCTTTAGCCCAAACAACAGCAATGTGAGCGAAAGGTGCATTTGAAATCCACATTTTTGCACCATTCAAGATAACATTGTCGCCCGCGTCTTTAAAATTAGTAATCATACCGCCTGGGTTAGAGCCGTGATCTGGTTCAGTTAAACCAAAACAACCCATCATTTCTCCAGTCGCTAATTTTGGAAGGTATTTCTTCTTTTGTTCTTCTGAGCCATATTTCCAAATTGGATACATCACCAAAGACGATTGAACTGATGCCGTTGAACGCAATCCTGAATCACAGCGCTCTAATTCCTGCATTATTAATCCATAAGATATTTGGTCCAAACCAGGACCTCCATATTCTTCAGGAATGTAAGGGCCAAACGCACCGATTTCTCCAAGACCTTTCAGCAAATGCATTGGAAATGTAGCGTTTTCGTAGTGCTCATCAATGATTGGAGACACTTCTTTTTTTACCCAAGCACGCGCAGCATCCCGCACTAATTTGTGCTCATCGGATAACAAATCGTCCATGTTGTAATAATCAGGGTGAACATATTGATCAGTTCTCATAACTTTATTATTTTGACTGCAAAAATAAGCATAAAGTCAATGACAAGCCATCGTATTTCTTATTATTTTCGCGCACATGATTTGGTTGTCTGTACAGTTTTATTCCTTAGACTTGGTTTTGCATGAACGCAATACTGGAATGACCTCTGCCTTACTTTTTGCCGTACTATTTGGATTTTTACTAATCGGTCTTGCTCGACTAAGTTACCCGAATCTATTTAGCATACTGCTTAAAAATTTCATCCGAATGAAACCTATTGATAATTCATTTGGAGAAGATAAAAAAATCAGCATTGGAACAAGTCTGCTTTTGAATGTCAACTTTGTTTTTAGTCTTGGTTTAAGTTTGTTTCTTCTTGCAAAAAACCAACTTGACGTTGGTCTAGCCACACTTATTGCTGGAGGAGGCGCTCTCACCTACTTTGCCATTAATCAAATCGGCTTTCGAATTGTTTCAGTGGTTTCTGGTGAATCCAAACTTATCGATAACTTATCATTTATAAGTTCATCACTCCTGAATTTTGGTGGCGTTTTTCTTTTAATATTGGCGTTGATTTGGGCGTTAAACCCCGATTTGACCTATCTGTTGAGTTGGGTTTTGATAGTTTTTTTGTTTATATTTTATATCATTCGGATTTTCAAAGGCTTAAACATTACTTTTCGTCAGAAAATAAGTTGGTATTATTTAATTTTATATCTTTGCACCATTGAAATATTACCTGTTTTGATTGTTTCAAGAATCATCTGGCTAGAGTTTCAATAAAGGAGATAGTTTTATTTAAACTTTGAGCGTTGGCAATAAAAAGTATTTTAGTCTCTCAACCCAAGCCAGAAGGTGAAAAATCACCTTATTACGATTTAGCGGAAAAATATAAACTGAAAATTGACTTTCGACAATTCATAAAAGTTGAAGGTGTTGATGCAAAAGATTTTCGTGCTCAAAAAGTCAATCTACAAGACCATACAGCAATTATTTTAACTTCTAAAGTTGCGGTAGATCATTTCTTTAGAATAGCTGAAGAAACACGTTTTGAGGTTCCAGACACCATGAAATATTTCTGTATTACTGAAGCTGTAGCGCTTTATTTACAAAAATATGTGGCGTATCGTAAACGCAAGATTTTCTTCGGAAAACAAACGATTGATGAATTGGCTGATATCATGAAAAAACACAAAGAGGAAAAATTTCTTCTTCCATGTACAGACATTCTTCGAGACAATATACCCGACACCTTAGAAAAGCAATTATTACCATTCACAAAAGTTATATTGTATAGAACAGTAGCTGCTGACTTATCTGATTTAGAGAATGTTTATTACGATATGTTAGTCTTCTTTAGTCCAGGGGGAATAGAATCTTTATTCAAGAATTTTCCGGATTTTAAGCAAAATGAAACAGTGATTGCGGCATTTGGGCCGACTACGGCAAATGCAGTGGTGAAACACAATCTTCGCTTGGATGTTCACGCCCCACATCCTAAAGCACCATCCATGGTGGGAGCAATTGAGTTGTTTATAAAAGAGCAGCTGAAAAAAAAGTAAGTTACGTTAAGTTTAAACTAGGTAGAACTTCTACCGCTGATCCCTGGTATTGTTCAAAAAAACTTGGTATGTTAAATTCATTCACATGTAGATCGACAATTATTTTTCGGCAATTTGATGACGCTTCATGAATGAGCCCTGCAGCTGGATACACCTGAAGGGAGGTTCCGATGACAAGTAAAATATCAGCTGAAGCGATAATTTCTGCTGCTTGTTGGTAAGCTGGAACATCTTCTCCAAACCAAACCACATGAGGGCGAAGGCGGTATCCATCATCACATACATCACTTATTTTTAGTTCCCATCCGTTAACGGGATAATACTTTTTTTCTTGATTTGGCCCAGAGGATTTTGCCATCCTTATATTACCATGAAGATGCAGCACATTACGAGAGCCAGCTCGTTCGTGTAAATCATCTATGTTTTGCGTAATGACGAATGTTTCAAAGCTTTCTTCCCATTTCACAAGTTGAATGTGTGCTTCATTTGGAAATGATTCAAGAATCTGTTTTCTGCGTTGGTTGTAAAAATCAGATACTAAATTTGCATCCTTTTTCCACGCTTTAGGTGTTGCCACATCTTCAATGTTGTGTTTTTCCCATAAACCACCACTGTCGCGAAAAGTAGAAATTCCACTTTCAGCACTCATACCTGCTCCTGAAAAAACCACTAATTTCTTTTTCATATTGAAAGTTTGTGTTAAATTTACCACTCTAATAATATTAAAAAAATCAACTATGAAAAAATTATTACTAAGTATCGCTGTTTTTGCAGGTATTGGTGGGTTAAAAGCTCAAACTCCTGTTGGAACTGTAGTTAACAATTTCACATTGACAGATATCAATGGAACAACACACGACTTGTTTTCTTACTTGGACGCAGGTAAAATGGTTGTCATTGATGTATCTGCAACTTGGTGTGGACCTTGTTGGTCATATCATAACACTGGTGCATTAAATAATTTCTATAACCAATATGGCCCAAGTGGAACAAATCAAGCTATGGTTTTCTTTGTAGAGGGTGATCCATCTACGACATCTGCTGACTTAAATGGAACAGGCGCCAATACTCAAGGAAATTGGGTTTCAGGTGAAAACATGCCAATCATTGACTTGGCCACTTCGGCATCGTTCGAAAATACTGGAATGTCGATTGATTACTTTCCTGAAATGTATGTTATTTGTCCTAATCGCGTAATTGTTGCATCAGGAGTAGCAGGAGCAATTGGTTCTGTTACTAATTTAGCAAGCTACTTAGGGCAATGTCCTCCTCCAGCATCTCAACCAGTTGATGTTTCTGCATTGTCATACAAGGGTGATTTAGTACATTGCGAAGGGTCTTACACGCCAAAAGTTCAAATTCAAAATAACGGAACTACTGCCTTAACCTCTGCGACTATAACAGTTACTCAAGGTGGAAATACGGTATCAACAGGCACTTATTCTGGAAATTTAGCTACCTATGGTGTTGCAACTGTGAATTGTACTCCAATCGCTAACTTTACAGGAGGAGCTTTAGCAGTGACCGTTACAACAACAGGCGATGCTGAAGCGATAAACAATGTAGTTAATGCTTCAATTGGATTAGCCGTTAATGCGGTTTCTCAAATAGTAACTGTAGATATTACTACAGATCGTTATGCTTCTGAGACATCTTGGAATATCAAAAATGCAGCAGGCGCTGTTGTTGCTTCAGGTGGTGGGTCCTGGACTGATTTAACCGCAAATGGTACAACAGTAAGACCACAGGTCACTGCAAAC
Source organism: Crocinitomicaceae bacterium (assembly GCA_003512365.1). GTDB lineage: Bacteria > Bacteroidota > Bacteroidia > Flavobacteriales_D > Crocinitomicaceae > UBA952. The sequence continues at coordinate 11,407 of DORI01000095.1, forward strand.
TTACAACCAAGCTCATGTTATACATTTGAAATTTTAGATGCGTATGGAGACGGTATCTGCTGTTCATACGGAAATGGGGTTTACGCCGTAAAAGACGTGAATGGAACGGTATTGGCAACAGGTGGTGAATTTGCAGACAATGAGGTTTCTGCATTTAAAACTGGTGTTCTTTCAGTTAATGAGTTGAATACTATTGCTTTGAATGTATTCCCTAACCCTGCAACAGAAGCTGTAAATGTTGTGTTTGAAGCAACAGCTTCTGATTACGCTGTATCTCTTTCAGACTTACAAGGAAGAACAGTAGCTTCTCAAACTATTGAGAACGCTAATGGAACTCAAACCATCGTTTTCGCAACAGATAATGTAGCGAAAGGTAGTTACATCGTAACTGTTCGTTCGAATGGTGCGACTACTACAAAAAATGTGGTTGTTAAATAATAATTTTCTTTTCTTTTAAAAAGGCTGTGTAATACACAGCCTTTTTTTTTAGTTTTTTTCTTCCCGCTTTTATTTTTTAGTTTTTTATTGTTTAACTTCGACGTATACCCTAGTATGACGCGTTCGATAATCATTATTCCTACTTACAACGAGATTAACAATGTTGAGTCCATGACGCGCGCCATATTTAGTCAAGAGCTCGATTGTCATGTTTTATTTATTGACGACAACAGCCCTGATGGAACGGCCGATAAAATTCAGAGCTTACAAACAGAATTTGATGGTAAGGTTTTTTTAGAGAAACGTTCTGGAAAGCTTGGATTAGGAACTGCCTATGTTCATGGTTTCAACTATTGTTTAAGCAAAGGGTATACACATGTTTTTGAGATGGATTGTGATTTTTCACATGACCCAAAAGATTTAAAAAGACTAAGAGAAGCCTGTGATAACGGAGCAGATCTAGCCATAGGTTCGAGGTATTGTGCAGGCGGTAAAATCGAAAATTGGCCTCTTTCTCGTTGGTTGATTTCTTATTTTGCAAGTGTTTATGTAAGGGCAATATTGTGGATTGGTATCAAAGACACTACCGCTGGATTTAAATGCTACAAAAGAGAGGTCTTAGAAAAGATCAAACTTCAAAATATACCTTTCAAAGGATATGCATTTCAAGTTTGCATGAAGTATGCAGCAATTAAAAAAGGTTTTAAACTCAAAGAGATTCCAATAACATTCGTAGATAGACAATTTGGGGAATCAAAAATGAGTACAAAAATATTCAAAGAGGCTTTTTTTGGTGTTTGGAAAATGAAAAAAATGGACTTATGAAAACCGTAATTAAAAATGGGACCATTGTAAATGAGGGCGTGGTTTCTACAGGTGATATTTTAATTGAGGAAGGAAAAATCATTAAAATAGGCGGAATAATTGATGTTCCGTCAAACCATCAGGAAATCAATGCAGAAGGATGTTTTGTATTGCCTGGTTGTATTGATGATCAAGTGCATTTTAGAGAGCCGGGGTTAACACATAAGGCCTGTATAAAAACAGAATCGCGGGCCGCTGTAGCCGGAGGTATTACTTCATTTATGGAAATGCCTAATACAGTGCCTAATGCTTTAACTCAAGAATTGCTTGCTGATAAATATGCTATTGCCGAAAGAGATTCAATTGCTAATTATTCTTTTTTCATGGGCGCATCAAACGACAACCTTGAAGAAGTGCTGAAAACAAATCCCAAAAATGTTTGTGGGGTAAAAGTTTTTATGGGCTCTTCCACTGGTAACATGTTAGTTGATAATGAAAAAACCCTAACTGGATTGTTTGCCAACGTTCCACTTCTCATTGCTACACATTGTGAAGATGAACAAACCGTTCGTTCGAATTTTGCTCACTACAAAGATTTATATGGGGAAAATATCCCTGTAAGTGCTCACCCTCTCATTCGCGATGAAAACGCATGTTATCTCTCCTCATCACTAGCCGTTTCTTTGGCAAAAAAACACAGTGCTAGACTTCATGTGTTGCACATTTCAACAGCAAAGGAATTGTCATTGTTTGACAACAGCATCTCATTAAAAGACAAAAAAATCACAGCAGAAGCCTGCATTCATCATCTATGGTTCTCTGAAGAAGACTATGCAGATAAAGGTAATTTAATAAAATGGAATCCTGCCGTTAAGTCTGCAAGAGACAGAGAGGCTATCTGGAAAGCAGTTTTAGATAACAGAATCGATGTTATAGCCACCGACCATGCCCCACATACCCTTGAGGAAAAATCACAGCCCTATGCGTCTGCCCCTTCTGGCGGGCCGCTCGTTCAACATGCACTTCTTGCCATGTTTGACAAGGTAAAGGAAGGAAAAATTAGCCTAGAAAAAGTTGTGGAAAAAATGGCCCATTCACCTGCAATTTTATTCCGAATTGAAAATCGTGGCTTTATACGTGAGGGATATGCCGCGGATCTTGTGATTGTAGATCCATCAGCGCAAACAAGTGTAGCAAAAGACAACCTGCTCTATCAATGTGGGTGGTCGCCTTTTGAAGGTCATACATTTTCTCATAAAATAAAAACCACTATGGTTAATGGACGTGTCGTTTGGGATAACAACCAACTTTTTGAACATGGCGCTGGACAACGACTTACTTTTTCATGAAGCGCCTAGTTTTTTTTGGTTTAATTTTAACGGCTTGTAATTCTAAAGAAAAACCGGATGTTCTGCCCGAAGAAAAGATGTTATTGTTAATGGAAGAAATATACCTCATTGAAAACCACTATCAAATGACTTTTGGAAGTCCAAGTGTATATAAGTCTACTTTAGACAGTAGTTATCAGCTTATACTTAAAGAAAATGGTGTTACTCAAAAACAATACGAAGAAAGTTTCTCATATTATGCCAGTCAACCTGAAATTATACTCAATTTACAAGAGCGGCTTATTGAAAGATTAAACAGGAAAAGGGTTGGTTTGTAAGCTACAAATGAACATGAGATGCTGCAACACTCTCTCCAAGAAACATTGAAGCTTTATCATTAAAAACAGATGGGTGCTCTGTGGTGAAATAACTTATACTGGCATCTTTTGATATATTCGCGTCTATTTCCTGATGATTTTGCAAATACGCGACTAATTTCTTCGCGACGATTTCTCCTTGAGAGAAAACTTGAATTGTTGGGCCCGCAATTTTTGAAATCTGGTTTTCAATAAGTGGATAGTGGGTACACGCAAGCACAATCGTGTCAATTTTTTCACTCATTGTTAATAATTGATTAACGTCATCTGAAATTATTTCTTTACCGGCAGGTGATTCGTGATAATTATTCTCAATTAATGGTACCCACATCGAACAAGCGTGCTGAAAAAGTTTTACCTCTGGAGCGAATTTCTCCAATTCTATTGCATAAGAGTTGGATTGGATTGTTCCCTGTGTGCCCAAAACTCCCACATGATTAGTTTTCGTCCATTCACTTATTGATTCTGTGCTTGGGCGAATAACTCCTAAAACTCTCTTATCTGGAAAATGTATCGGAAGTTGGGTCTGCTGAATGGTGCGAAGAGCTTTTGCAGAAGCTGTATTACATGCTAATATAATTAAAGGGCATCCTTGGGAAAATAAAAATTGTACGGCCTGCCAAGTAAACTCATGAACCACATCAAAGGACCTATTTCCATATGGCGCTCGGGCATTATCGCCTAAATACAAAAAATCATAATTAGGCAAGGCCTTTCTTATCTTCCCCAACACTGTTAGGCCACCGTATCCAGAGTCAAAAATTCCTATTGGTCCCATTGAAAAATCAAAGCTAAGAAAAAAGGCAACCCGATGGATTGCCTTTCGCCATTTATATCTTATTATATTACTTGTTTTTCATTGCTTCTGCGTCAAGCTTAAGTAGTTCTGTCATCACCTCTGCTGTGCAGTCAATTCCGCCCTTAAAATATAAAGAAACAGTTTCGTCAAATATGTAATTTATTTTTTTACGCTCAGCTACAATTGCAATCGCTTTTTGCGTTCTTTCTAGGATGGGCTCCATGTATTGTTGCTGATACATCTGTAGTTTTCGTGTCATTTCAGGCTCAAAGTTTTCCAACTCTTGTTGCTTAACCATTAACTTCTGCTGCTCTTGTTCCAGCATTAACTTTGGCATTTCTGGAGCTTCCTCCATTAGTTTGTTATATTCTGCTTGAAAAGCTTTTTCTAAGGTTTGGTATTTCGCTATTTCCTCAGATTTTTTTTGTTCTAATTTTTTACCCGCTTCTTTATACGAAGATAGGGTGTCGAGTAATTTTTGAGAGTTTACGTGTCCTATTTTTTGTTGTGCATTCGTCCCAAACGCCATTACCAAAAACAACATGCTTACGATTCTTTTCATTCTTATATTTATTTAGTTATTCCCATTTCTTCAAGCACCGATTCACTTATATCGTATTCTTTTTCCGCATAAAGTAAATTACTTTGATTGGCCTTATCGAATACAAACGCATATCCGTCCCTTTTGGCCACTTTTTTCATCGCTGTGTAAACCCTATCTTGTACGGGTTTTACCAGCTCTTGACGTTTTTGAAAGTAGTCTCCGTTAGAGCCAAAATGTTGTGTTTGCAAATCTATTGCTTCTTTTTCAAGTTTTTCTATTTCTGCCTTTCGTTTTGTTTTTTCTTCCGTTGGCAGTAGCACCTCTTCGCGTTCGAAGTTGCTCTTTTTTGTTTTTATTGCCGCATATCTATCTTCTATTTCTTTCGTCCACTTCTCAGATAACTTATCCAGTTTTTCTTTGGCAGAAGCGTATTCGGGTACATTTTTTAAAATATAATCCGAATCGATAAATGCGTAGGATTGGCCCTTGACAAAAGTGATGCCAAGAACAAAAATTAAAACAAAACAAAATCTCACCATGTATTTTTATTGTTTTTTAAGAACGGCGAAGATACACATTTATTGCTTATTTCTATAACTCACCTAGGTTCATTCCAATTGTAAAACTTAGTTTAGGATAAAACCCTTTCTGTTTTACTGACTGATCAGAGGCCTTTCCAAATCCATTCGACCAATTATCCAATTGATCAAAGCCTAAACCATAATCAAGACCCAACATTCCAAACATGGGCAAAAATACCCGTATCCCGACGCCAGCAGCTCTTTTAACGTTGAAAGGGTTGAATTTTTGAAAGGTTGGAAATGTATTACCTGCTTCCAAAAAGGTTAAGGCATAAAAGGTTGCTGAGGGATTTAAGGAAATTGGATAGCGCAGTTCGAGTGTGTACTTCGAAATTAAAGGGTCTCCTCCATCCGAGGACACTGTTTGGTCTTCGTATCCTCTCATCGCAATAATTTCTCTTCCCCCAATTTGTCCAACACCTGTCAATCCGCTTCCTCCCATAACAAATCTATCAAATGGCGTAACTCCTTTGTCTTGATTGTATGCGCCCATAAATCCAAAACCAAAACGTGACATCAACACCAATTTTTTGTCAGGACTTACTGGTAAAAACCATTCTCCTGTTAATTTGAATTTATAATATTCTAAGTATTTAATTCGTTCAGCTGTATTTGCGTTCTTGTAATCAACCCCGTCAAAATAAGAATAAGGTAAGGTGGCCTTAGCGGTAAATGAAAAATTTGAACCACTTTGCGGGTAAATCGGAGAGCTTACAGAGCTTCTTGTTAACACATATTTTAATGAGATGTCGTTTGCATATCCGCTTTCAATTAGAGGAAACCTAAAATCTTTTACCACGTCGTAATATTGGTAACCCAATTCATAGTAGGCAGAAAAATAATCGTCTGGCCATTTTTTTCTTCGGCCCAAACCAATTCCTACTCCAGTAATTCCTACTCCAGTGTAATTAGGGTCTGTTCGCAAAGTTCCGCTAGATGAAAGCGCTGTATGGTTGACCCAAAAAGAAAGAGAATTTGGTTTTTTTCCTCCTAGCCAAGGTTCGGTAAACGAGAAATTATACCCTTGATAAAACCTTCCTGACGTTTGGGCGCGGATCGATAGTCGTTGACCATCTCCACCCGGAAGAGGAGACCATGCTTCTTTTTTGAAAAAATTACGCGTAGAAAAATTATTAAATGTAAGACCAAGAGTGCCAATTACCCCTCCTCTTGTTGTTAGGCCCGCTCCTCCATAGCCACCAGAAAGCTCGATTTGATCTGATGATTTCTCTTCTACCACATATTCTATATCAACCGATCCATTAGCTGGATTCGGAATCGGATTCACCTGAAAAGCCTGCTCATTAAAAAATCCTAACTGAGCCAACTCTCTTTGTGTCCTCATAATGTCAGATTTGTTAAAAATATCTCCGGGTTTGGTACGTATTTCACGTAGAATTACTTTGTCGTTTGTTTTGGTGTTTCCTCTTATGCTCACATCACCTATCCTTGCTTCTTTTCCTTCAAGAATTCGAATTTGATGGTTAATTTCATTGTTTGTGACATTTGTTTCAACAGAAATAAGATTAAAAAACAAGTGCCCTCGATTCATGTACAAGGACCTTACATCTCTTTCGTCTGGACTTCCGTTTAATCTTTGTTCTAACAATGTTTTATTGTAAACATCTCCTTTTTTAATGCCAATCAATGAATCCAGAAAACTAGATCGGTACTTCGTGTTTCCAATCCAATCAAACGAACCAAAATAATACTTTTCTCCTTCATTAATTTTGATGCGAATTAGAAGATTTTTAGGATCAAGTTTTAGTATGGTGTCTTCGACAATCATCGCGTCTCTCAAACCGACTTTATTAAACTTTTCCATCATGGCTTGTTTATCCCGTTCGAAGGACGACTCCGTGAGTTTTGAACGCTTCCAAAATCGGAAAAACAATTTTGCCTTTGTGTCCTTCATGGCCATTTTCAGTTTCCAGGAAGGAACTGAGTTGTTACCTATTATTTCTATTTTTTTAATTCCTATTCTAGGACCTTTTGCAATATCAATTAAAAACAACTCTGAATCATTAATTAAGGTGTCTTTTTCTCTGTTAATTTGAACTTTTGTTTCATAAAAACCTTTTTCTCGGAAGTACCCTTTTATTTTTCCTGTGGTTTGAAAAACTAAATTTTCTGTGATTGTTTTTCCCGCATATAAAGAAATCTCTTCACGAATTTTATCCGCTTCTCTTCGTGAAATACCCTTAAACTTAAATTTAGACAACTTTGGTCGTGGCGTTAATTCTATTACCAGGTATAAAACACCTGCAATTTCTTTTTCAGCATAAATAGAAATATTTGAAAAAATTCCTTCTGCCCAAAGGTTTTTAATCGCATTGGTGATGGGTTGACCTGGCACCATTATTTTTTGTCCTTGTCGAAGCCCGGCAATTAATCTTATTGCTTGGTGATCATAATTTTCTGCTCCTATAACTCTGATCGGCCCTAATTCAAATTCCCGAGGCGCATCGTAACCAAAATCCATTCCGCCTAAATTCTTTGGTCCATTTTGGGCCTCTACTGAAATGTAGGCAAAAACAATAAAGCTTAACAGGTAAAATATTTTCATTCTGAAAGTTGTTCAGAGACCATTCCAAAGCGCCTCTCTCTTGATTGATAAGATAATATTGCCGCCTTGAGTTCTTCTTTACCAAAGTCCGGCCAATGGATGTCGGTGAAATAAAATTCAGCATACGCCAATTGCCAAAGTAAAAAATTACTTATTCGGTGTTCTCCACTTGTTCGAATTAATAATTCCGGATCTGGAATTTCTCTTGTTGTTAAATGGGCAGAAATTAATTCTGGTGTAATATCATTCGCTAAAAGCTCTTTTTTCGCAACTTTTAATGATATTTCGCGAACACACTCTGTAATTTCCCATTTCGCGCTGTAATTAAGCGCCAACACCAACGTTATTTCTTTGTTGTTTTTGGTTGATTCCATTCCATTCAGAAGACTTTGCTGACAGTTTCCCGGTAGCCCTTTAAGATCTCCAATTACTACTAGCCTTACTCCTTGTAGTTGTAGCTCAGGTAGTTCGTTGGTGATGGAATCAACTAACAAGTTCATTAGTCCGTCTACTTCTTCTTGCGGTCTATTCCAATTCTCGGTTGAAAATGCATATAGGGTCAAGAATTCTACACCAAATGATTTCGCTGCTTTTAAAACCTCTCTTACAGCATCAACCCCTTTCGTGTGTCCAAACAACCGATGTTCCCCTCTTTGCTTAGCCCAACGTCCATTCCCATCCATTATCAAAGCGATGTGTCGTGGGATTTTATTTTGATTTAAGTCTTTCAATATCGGGCTCTTTTCAGCGTAAGATAACGAAGTTAATTATTCTATATTGTTCTATCAAATTCTCTGAAAGATTCATTAACATGTCTTAACACAAAAAAAGGGATTAGAATACACCCAATCCCTTTTCTTGCTTACTTTATGTGCTAATCCGCTAATACGATTAATTTATTATTCATTAATTCTGCCACTCCCCCTTTGATTGAAACTTCCACTGAGGTGCCATTTTTTCTTATCGAAGGATGACTTATGTCTACATTTCCAGTCGCCTCTATTTTCACAATACCCTCTTTTAAAGAAGAAATAATTGGCGCGTGATTATTTAAGACTTGGAAAACCCCATCAGTTCCTGGAAGAGAAACAGAGGTGGCTTCGCCGACGAAAATACCAGACTCTGGTGTTATGATTTCCAATTTCATCTTATACCTCAGCTAACATTTTTTCACCAGCCGCGATAACATCTTCAATTCCTCCTTTAAGGTTGAACGCTGCCTCTGGATACTTGTCGTATTTTCCGTCTAATATGTCGTTAAACGCCTTAATAGTGTCTTGAATATCTACTAAAACGCCTGGGATTCCCGTAAACTGTTCTGCCACGTGAAAAGGCTGAGAAAGAAAACGTTGTACGCGTCTCGCTCTATGCACCACTAATTTATCTTCTTCGGATAATTCATCCATTCCTAGAATAGCAATAATATCTTGCAACTCTTTGTAACGCTGTAAGGTAATTTTCACGCGCTGCGCACAATTATAATGCTCTTCTCCCACGATTTCTGGTGTAAGAATTCGAGAGGTAGAGTCAAGCGGATCAACTGCAGGATAAATACCTAACTCTGAAATTTTTCTTGAAAGAACCGTTGTTGCATCTAAGTGGGCAAACGTATTCGCTGGAGCCGGGTCTGTTAAGTCATCCGCAGGCACGTAAACTGCTTGAACGGAAGTAATAGATCCATTTTTAGTAGAAGTAATTCTTTCCTGCATCGCGCCCATTTCTGTAGCCAAAGTTGGTTGATATCCAACCGCCGAAGGCATACGGCCTAAGAGTGCCGAAACTTCAGAACCAGCCTGTGTAAACCTAAAGATATTATCAACGAAGAATAAAATATCTTTTCCTTGGCCTTCTCCATCCCCATCTCTAAAATACTCAGCAATTGTTAATCCTGAAAGCGCTACACGAGCACGTGCTCCTGGGGGCTCATTCATCTGTCCAAACACAAAAGTTGCTTTGGACTCTTTCATTTCCTCTAGATCGACTTTTGATAGGTCCCATCCGCCCTCTTCCATCGAGTGAATGAAGTCTTTACCATATTTAATAATGCCTGATTCCAACATTTCTCGCAACAAGTCGTTCCCTTCACGTGTGCGCTCTCCAACACCAGCAAAAACTGACAAGCCACCGTGACCCTTAGCAATATTGTTAATCAATTCTTGTATCAATACCGTTTTACCAACTCCTGCGCCTCCAAAAAGACCAATTTTTCCACCTTTTGCATATGGTTCAATTAAGTCGATTACTTTAATACCAGTGAACAAAATCTCGGTTGATGTCGAAAGCATGTCAAAACTCGGCGCCTCACGGTGAATTGGAAGCCCTCCTGCATTATCAACAGCATTGATTCCGTCAATTGCCTCTCCAACAACATTAAATAATCGACCTTTAATCTGATCTCCTGTTGGAACTTTAATCGCTGTTCCGGTTGCAACCACTTCTAATCCTCTCATGAAACCATCAGTGGAGTCCATGGAAATCGCTCTAACGGAGTTCTCTCCTACATGAGATTGAACCTCAAGGACAACTCTTGAGCCATCTGACCTTTTCACTTCTAATGCGTCATAAATACTAGGAAGCGCAACACCTCTTTCGAATCTTACGTCAACTACCGGGCCAATGACCTGGGAAACTTTACCTTTGATAACAGACATTTTATTGCTTTAAATTTGGGCGCAAATATACAAATTTTATCTGAATAGATAAAATTATGCGGAATTAAAGGGCTCTAGAAATTATTTTTACCGTTGCCCAAGAAAAAACTAAGCCCAAGCTCGCCACCATAATTACTACAAATAAGAAATCTGTAAACTTTAGAACGATCGGAAAGCCCTCGTTTATTCCTCCCATTGAAACAAAACCACTATACTTTTGGGCAAAACAAACCACGTATCCAACTGTAAGGCCTAAAACTAAGCCCGCAAAGCATATTAACATGCCGTTGAAAATAAATACCCTTTGTACATCTGACTTCTTCAACCCAATAGCCATCAACGATGTCACATCTTTTTGTTTTTCGACATACTGAATCGTTAGAGAAGCGATTAAGTTAATCGCGGCAAAAATAAAAACGAACACCATTATGATAAGTACCATCAACCGCTCAGATTGACTTGTTTTGTATATCATTTCGTGGTTTTCGTAGTTTGTTTTCACGGTAAAGTTTCCGCCTATTTCTTCTTGGAGTTCTTTTTTGAATTCTTTGTGATTAACCCCTTCATTTAACTTAATGTAAACATGGGTAATTTCATTTTGATAACCCAAAAGTTCTTGGGCTTGTTTTAGCGACCAAATAACCACTTCTTCATTAACCTCTCTATTAAAATTAAAAACACTAGCACATTGGACTCTTGTCTTTTTAAACATTTCTTGCCCTTGTTTAATCTTCATATCGCGCTTCCCTGCTAAAACAGAAAACTCAGTTTGTCCCGGCCTTATCTCCAATTTATCTACCAACCCAGGGGCTAAAAAAACATATTGTTGCTCCAACAATGTAAAAAGACACGTGTGATTTGTTTTACATGTTGGTTCTTCAACTAATGTGTTGTTGGCGTATTCCACCATGTCTAAATAATTCGGCTCAACACCAACTATTCTGGCGTTTGCCCATTTTTTATCCTGTTGGAGAACCACAAGTTCTTCGATTCCCTTTGAATACGTTGAAACACCTTCGTGATTCAACAACTCGAAATTAAATTCTGACGATAAAAAAGTTTTTCTTTTGCTGTGCGTAATGGTAATGTGAGCGTCAAATTTTCCATACATTTTTTGAATGACACTCTCTATCCCATTAAAGGCCGATAATAGAATGATCAAAGCGGCGCAAACAACAGCCATTCCTATCCATGAAATTCTTGTAAGAATTGCTACAATATTGCTGTCTTTTTTTGAAAAAAAATACCGCTTTGCTATGTACAATGAAATTTTAATGGGCTACTTTTTTTTTAGTAATTCATCAATTTTCATTGCATAATCAAGAGAGTCATCAATAAAAAAAGTAAGTGCTGGAGATTTTCTCATGTTTTTAAGTCTCGTTGATACTTCTGATTTAATCTTTCCTTTATTCAGGTTGATGTTTTCTAACACTGCTTCTTTTTTGTCAGTATTATAAATGCTTAAGTAGCAACGCGCTAAAGACAAGTCAGATGTGATTCTGACATTCGTAACGGTTACCATGCTACCAAGGCATATTTCTCTACCATTACGTATGAAAAAACCAGCTAATTCAGTTCTTATCGCAGACTCAATCTTTTGTTGACGAATTGATGACATATTCATCAAAGGTAATAATTCTGTCGCTTATTGATTTAAAAAACAAGGTGGTTTAGTGTATATTTGCCCATGAATTCATGGAAAGATGTATACAAATACGCTTTTAAGTATAGAAAACTTGCGCTAATTACAATTCTTGGTAATTTGCTATTTACTATATTTAACCTGCTTTCACTGGTTCTTTTTATTCCTTTTCTTCAGTTAATTTTTAGGGTTAATGATTTTAAAGTCGTGGTTGAAAAGCCGGTATATTCCGGTGAAATAAGTAGTATTGGCTCTTATGTGGCTGAATTCTACAACTATCACATGCACTTGATGGTCTCGTCAGACCCTCGTCAGGCTTTGCTGTTTGTCTGTGTTTCCGTTTTCATTGCCTTCTTGTTAAAAAACGCCTCACGGTATTTAGCTGTTTGGTATCAATCGGAATTACGGATGGCTGTTGTTCGAGATGTGCGTGATGATTTATTTAAAAAATCCATGGAACTTCCTTTGTCATTTCATTCTCAAGAAAGAAAAGGAGACTTAATGGCCCGATTAAACAGTGATGTTGGAGAAATTGAAAATGGAGTCGTTGGGTTTTTAGAACTTGTATTTCGAGATCCAATCGCAATTATCATTCATGTTTTTTCTTTGTTTTATATTAGTCCAAGCTTAACCTTGATTTCGTTTTTTCTTTTGCCAATCACCGCATTTGTGGTGTCTAGAATAGGAAAAAGTTTAAAGAAAACAGCAAAAAACAGCCAAGAAAAACTCGGCTTACTTTATTCAATAATGGACGAAAGCTTGAGTGGTGTTCGAATCATCAAGGGTTTTAATGCAACTGGATTTATTACTAAACAATTTAGAAAAACTAACCTACAACATCAGAAATTAGTAACTAAAACCTTTAGAAAAAAAGACGTGTCGCCGTTAATTAGCGAAACCCTTGGCGCGGGAGTAATGATGTGTTTGGTTTGGTTTGGTGGAAACTTAATTTTAGAGGGCTCAAGTAACGGAGATGGATTAACAGGCGAATTGTTCATAACCTTTATAATTATTTTTTCTCAACTGCTTAGGCCGATTCAATCCATTGCTAACCAAGTCGCTGTTTTACAAAAAGCCCGCGTGAGTCTCGATAGGGTTAATGATATTCTTTCCATTAAAGATCCGGTTTTGGAGCCTGAATCCCCGGAAGAATTTTACGATTTTACTAGTGAAATTTTATTCAAAAATGTGTCTTTTAAGTATGGGGAAGAATTCGTGATTAAAGACGTGTCGCTGTCTATACCAAAAGGGCACACTGTTGCTTTGGTGGGCGAATCTGGTAGCGGAAAGTCTACATTAACAGATTTACTTGCTCGATTTTATGATGTGGTTGAAGGGGAAATCAGCATAGACGGTAAGAACATAAAGTCTTTTCGCTCTTTTGACTTAAGAAATAAAATAGGGATTGTTTCTCAGGATTCTATTTTATTTAATGGTTCGGTTTTAGAAAATATTGCTTTTGGTGACGAAAACCCCTCTTTAAAAAAAGCTGTTGAGGCTGCGAAAACAGCAAATGCACATGCATTTATTACTGAACTAGAAATGGGCTTCGACTCCAATATTGGAGAAAGAGGAAACAAGCTTTCTGGCGGACAGAGACAACGTTTGTGTATTGCCCGAGCTGTTTATAAAAACCCCGACATACTTATTCTTGACGAAGCAACATCAGCACTGGATACAGAGTCTGAAAAACTGGTTCAAGAAGCGTTAGATCGTTTAATGAAAAACAGGACCACTTTAATTGTTGCACACCGACTGAGCACCATAAGAAACGCAAACAACATAGTAGTGCTCTCAAAAGGTTCGGTTGTCGAACAAGGAACCCACGAAGAGTTGTTTCAAATGAAGGGGTCCTACTTTAACTTTTGTTCATTACAAGGCATTATTTCATAAGTTATAAGAAAAACTCGATTGGAATGTGTATTTTTGACACATGCAATTTAAAAATATTACCTTCTCTTCTAACCATAACGAAGAGTTCTATACCGTACTAAAACAACGCGTTAACCATTATTTTAAAAACAAAAACATTTCGAAACATGCCAATGCGGCCATGGTTTTTAAGACTGTTTTTATGCTTTCATTGTACATCGTGCCTCTTTGCCTTTTATTCGTTGATTTCTCCAGTCAATGGGTGTATTTTTTGCTGTGGATAATAATGGGTTTTGGTATGGCAGGAGTTGGATTATCTGTTATGCACGATGCAAACCACCGAACATATTCGAAAAATCAAGTTGTCAATGGGATTATCGGTAGAGTTTTGGTGATTTTAGGTGGAAGCGATGTAAATTGGAGAATACAGCACAATATTTTACACCACACATACACCAATATAACAGACGCGGATGAAGATATTGCACCACCAACATTTTTATTGCGGTTTTCCCCCCATTCAAAGCGTTTTGCTATTCATCGTTTTCAACATGTTTATGCTTGGTTTTTATACAGCTTGATGACCTTGATGTGGTTTGTTGCAAAAGACTTTAATCAGGCGTTTCGTTATAAGAAAAAGGACCTTTTGAAAACTCAAGGAATAACACTTTTTCAACACTTTTCTGCTATAGTGATTTTCAAGATCATTTATGCTTCTCTTTTCATTATTCTACCGTTAATGTATAGTCCTGCTTTTTGGTACGTTTCTGTTTTTGGCTTTCTAATTAAACAATTTATAGCTGGATTTATTCTTTCCATTATTTTTCAGCCAGCACACGTGGTGCCTTCATCAAACTTTCCCCTACCTGATGATTCAGGAAACGTTGAGGCGGACTGGGCTGTTAACCAGTTAGTTAATACCGCAAATTTTGCGCCTAAAGCAAGACTCTTCTCTTGGTATGTTGGTGGTTTGAATTTCCAAATAGAACATCATTTATTTCCAAATATATGTCACATACACTATAGACACATCTCCAAGATAGTAGAGGACACTGCTAAAGAGTTTCGTCTGCCCTACCACTCTTATAAAACCTTCTATGGTGCGCTCGTGGACCACACGAAATTATTGTACGCGCTTGGTAATAAGGACGTAGTTGTGGCTTAATTCATGACCTTAGAAAAATTAAGAGATTTTTGTATATCCCTTACAGGTGTAGAAGAGTGCTTGCCTTTTGATGATTCCACGCTTGTATTTAAGGTTGGAGGTAAAATGTTTGCTTTAATCGATATTACGGATTCAAAATCAGTAAATTTAAAATGTAACCCCGATAAAATTATTGATCTTCAAGAGCGTTTTAGTGGTGTGTTGCCCGGCTACCACATGAATAAAAAACACTGGATCACGGTGCTTTTAAATGAGGATGTTTCAGACACATTGGTTATGGAGTGGATTAGAGGTTCTTACTTTTTGGTTTTCAATAAGTTGAGTAAACGCCTACAAGATGAAATTACGAATCGATAAATTTATTTGGTGTGTTAGATTAACAAAAACTCGGGCTCTTGCTGCTGAACTTATCGCCAAAAATAAAATTAGGCTAAACGATTTACCAACAAAAGCCTCTAAGGATATTTCTGTTGGTGACACCGTTTTCGTTTATCGTAATTCGGCGGTATTCACCTATTCTGTATTAAAATTAACTGATAAAAGACTTTCTGCCTCTTTGGTAAGTGATTTCATCCAAGACACCACATCAATTGAGGAAAAAGAAAAAAACAACTTGTATTTAGCCTCGCAAAAAGTTTATCGATTATCCGATGGGAAACCCACCAAGAAAGACCGTCGAGAGATTGAAGATTTTTTAGATCAATGGGATGAATAATCAGCTAAAATTTTATCGGCTAAAATATTGCTTAGCTTAAAATAACTTTCTGTCGTCCATCCTGCAATATGAGGGGTCATCACCACCCTCTCGCAAGCTGTTAAATAAGAAAACTCTTCAGGTATGTTCTGTTCGAAGAAGGTTTCAAAACTTTTTTTCTCGTATTCCAGCACATCTAAACATGCACCTTTAATTTTGGTGGTTTTTAAGCCCTCCACTAAGCTTTTGGTATGAACGATTCTTCCTCTCGACATGTTGATTAGCACAAATGGTTTTAACATTTTGTCAATAAATTCTTCGTTCATCATGTATTTGGTTTCTTTGTTCAGTGGTATGTGAAAAGAAATTACATCTGCTTGATCCATGATAGCGGACAATGTGCATTCGTGTACATAATGATCGCCAAATCCTGATTTATATTTGTCATAAGCCAAAACTTTAACGTCAAATCCCCGTAATTTTTTCGCAAAAGCAGCGCCGTTATTACCATAGCCAATTATCCCCACTATTTTACCATCTAACTCCTCTCCTCTATTAGATTCTCTTTGCCAAATGCCATTTCGAATTTGTAAATCTGAAATGTGAATTCTATTTAATAAGGACAACAACATCCCAAGACCATGCTCAGCCACGGCGTTTCTATTTCCTTCGGGGGAATTGTAGCAGTTTATCGATTGTTTTTTACAATATTCGACATCAATATTTTCTAGCCCTGAGCCAGATCTAGCAATAAACTTAAGGTTTTGACATCGCGATAAAACCTCTTGTGTCAAAGAAATTTTGGAGCGAATTACAAGTCCAAATGCATCAAAAATCTTCTCTGTTAATGACTCTATTCTTTCGTTGGAAATATCAACGCACGTAAATCCGGCTTTTGTTAATCGTTCGTGTAAAATACCATGAACCGTATCGATGAAATAGACTTTTTTTTCTGGCACAAGTTAAAGATACGATTTTTCATCTTCCTAAATGAACAAGTAAAACAGAAATATCGCTTGGTGTTATCCCTGAGATGCGTGTGGCTTGACCAATGGTTGCAGGTTTAATTCTGTTAAGCTTCTCTATAGCTTCAGAACTCAGGCTCTTAATGTTCTGGTATTCAGTGTTTTGAGGTATTTTAAGGTCTTCTAGTCGCGATAATTTTGCTGCTTGCTCTTCTTCTCTTTCAATATATCCTTCGTACTTAATTTGAATTTCTGCTTGTTCCGTGATACTTTCATCAATTGATTTCCATTCTTCATATACCTTAGACAACTCATCTGACAAGGGCACAAGATCCTGTAAGGTAATATTCGGACGAGTAATTACTGAGGAAAGTTTTACTTGTTGATTAACAGGTGATGAATCTTTTTCCTCAAGCATTGCGTTCAATAATACTGGAGAAACACCGGTTTTTCTTAGTGCACCATGAATTTCCGACACACCTAGGTTTTTCTGTTGTATTTTATTCAATGCATCATCATCTTGAATGCCGAGTGTATGTGCTATTGGTGTTAATCTCAAATCTGCATTATCTTGACGCAACAAAATTCTAAATTCAGCCCTTGATGTAAACATTCTATATGGCTCCTTCGTCCCTTTTGTTATTAAATCGTCTATCAAGACACCTATATAAGCTTCATTTCTCGATAAAATAAAAGAATCCCTTTCATTTGTTTTCAGGTGCGCATTAATTCCAGACATTAATCCCTGACAAGCGGCTTCTTCGTATCCTGTTGTACCATTAATTTGACCAGCAAAATAAAGATTCTCAATTAACTTTGTTTCTAAGGTGTGTTGAAGTTGCGTTGGTGGAAAATAATCATATTCAATAGCGTACCCTGGTCTAAACATTTTCGCATTTTCAAACCCTGGAATTGTCCTCATTGCCAATAATTGGACTTCTTCGGGTAGTGACGTGCTAAAACCATTAACATATATTTCCACTGTGTTCCACCCTTCTGGTTCTACAAAAACTTGGTGTCGATCCCTATCTGAAAAACGATTTATTTTGTCTTCAATGCTTGGACAATACCTCGGCCCACTGCTTTTTATCGCCCCATTAAACATTGGTGAACGGTCAAAGCCTGTTCGCAAAAGATCATGTGTGTGAGGATTAGTGTAAGTTATATGACAAGACAGTTGATTATTTAATGGCTTTGTGTCAGAAAAACTAAATTTTGAGGGGTTTTCATCACCCTTTTGTTCTTCCATCTTTGAATAATCTAAAGACCTGCCGTCTACCCTGGGAGGTGTTCCTGTCTTCATTCTTCCTGACTCAAAACCTAGAGCCACTAAATCTTCGGTGATTCCTGTGGCTGCTTTTTCTGCTGCCCGTCCACCTCCGAATTGTTTTTCACCAAGATGAATTAACCCATTTAGAAAAGTGCCGTTAGTTAGAATCACAGATTTTGATTTAATACTAATCCCTAATGACGTCTTTACACCTATTACTTTATTCTTTTCTACCAGAATCCCCGTACACATGTCTTGCCAAAAATCCACAAGAGGGTTTTTTTCTAGCATCAGCCTCCACTCTGAAGCAAAAAGCATTCTATCATTTTGAGATCTTGGAGACCACATGGCGGGGCCTTTTGACATGTTTAACATACGAAACTGTATTGCGCTTTTATCGCTGACAATACCAGAGCCTCCGCCCAGAGCATCTATTTCTCTAATAATTTGTCCCTTTGCCACTCCTCCCATTGCTGGATTACAGCTCATTTGGGCAATTGTATTCATGTTCATGGTAACAAGTAGAACCTTGCTGCCCATTTTCGCGGCGACGTTCGCGGCCTCACAACCAGCGTGTCCGGCACCAACCACAATTACATCATATTCCGACAACATTCTAAAAAAGTTTCACGTGAAACATTTAAATTATTATTCTTTTGTTTCACGTGAAACAAAATTTAACAAATATTCATTTTCTTTGCTGGTCATAACCTTTTTCTCTTCTTCGGTCTTATCCCTATAACCAACTAGATGAAGAACGCCATGATAAACAACACGTATCAATTCTTCTTTAGCTACCACTTGAAGGCTCTTTGCGTTGTCTAAAACACGATCGATTGATATAAACAAATCGCCACTAACCGTCTGAATATCAGAGTAATCAAACGTTATTACGTCTGTATAATAATCGTGATTTAAATATTTTTTATTAATTTCTAATAAATAATCATCAGAGCAAAAGATCAATGTTACATCGCCACACGTTTTACTCTCCATTGCTATTAACACTGGTAAAGAATGAACAAAAAATTCCGGATTAACACCCGGAATTTTCATTATGCCATCAATGTTTTCGATGTAAATCATTTATTAAAATACATGTTGACGCTATTACCTGGTGCATCAAACTCTACTTCGTCTGCTAAATTCTTCATTAAGAAAATACCCCTACCATTTTCTTTTAATAAGTTTTCCGGTGAAGTGGGGTCTGGTAAGTTGGTATAATCAAAACCATTGCCTTGATCCATGACATTAAAACAGAAGCTGCTATCATCATCACCAACAGACACCTCTACAGATAGGTCTCTATTCATTCCGTTACCGTGCTCGATGGCATTATTAACCGCTTCCGTAACAGCTATTAACACATTACCGTATGCGTCTTCCACAACACCGAGTTTTTCACAAACACTACCCACTAAAGCCTCTACATCAACCAAGGAGTTATAATCAGTCGGTAAATGTATTTTTTCAATAATACTATAGCCTTCCTTCATTTACTTGTGCTATTAATTTCTATTGAAATATTCACTCGCTTTATCCTTATAATATCTATTGTAAAAAGGATCCACCGACTTAATAATTTCAACTTGTTTTAGTTTAAGCTTGTTATACTCCTCAAATCGAATTTGGTTACTAACTGGGTGATCTTTTCCGGATTTTGACTCTCTTTTTTCTTCAAATCCTCGTTCCATAATAGCTTTTTCGCTTTCTAAAAGCCTTGTTAGAATCTGTTTTTGTCTGTTAATCAATTCATTACCAAAATTTTTGTTTATTAGGTCCTTTTCTTGTTTTTCTAATTCATTTATGAGTGGATTCAATTTGTTTCCTTGTCCTTGTCCTTCTTTGTTTAGTTCGTTTCTGAGTTGCTCAAGTTTTTGTCTTATCGCTGTTTGCTCTGCTGCCATCTTTGCAATCTGTTTATTTCCTAAGCCTAACATATTCTGACCTCCTTCTGACGGTTTGTTTCCTGGTTGATCTCCTGGTTTTGAGCCTCCTGGATTCATTCCTTTTTGCATCTGCTCAAGTTGTTGTTTTATCATTTCCTTCATGTCACCAGGAGATGATGACCCGGGTTTCGGCCTGCCTCCACCTGGATTACTACATTGACCAGACCCTTCCATCTGACTTTGCATTTGACTTTGCATACTTTGAAGGGCTTCGTTTAACAATAACGCCAAGTTATTATAAGCCGTCATAACTGCTTGTTGATTTCTGTTTATTGCTCCTTTATTATGATTATCAATATTATCTATTACTTGTGTGTGATTCAGAGAGATGGTGTTTAACTCCTTGTCAATAAATGTGGCTATAGGCGCCTGACGTTTAGCTAAAGACATTAAACTATCACGGACAATCTTTGTATCGTCAATTATTCGTCTTTGTCTACGCCCGTATTTTGTGTATGATGGGTCTTTCGTGCTTACCCTTGTAAAATCAAACATGTTCTTTTCTTGATCAAAACTTAAGGTCATCAAACTCTCCAAAAGTGCTCTTATAGCATCCATATCCTCTGTTTGCTGCTTCTTATTCGCTTGTTGCTGCTTCTGGTCTAAACTCATTGCTAACTGCTCCATTTCATCGGCTGCAGACTTCTGTTTTTCTCCTGCTTTTTTATCTTTTCCCTCACCTAATTTATCTTTTGCTTCTTTTAAATCATTTGAAATCTTTTCTTTTATTTCATTCATGTCTCCAAGTTCCATTGGTCGGCTTAATTCTTTATTGAGTTGCTCTAATTCATTCAAATCTTCTTTAAGCTCAGAGAATTTTTTATTTATCTCGTCTTGTTTCTTCTCTGCTGATTCTTTTGTGGTGTTTTTCTTTTCAATATCTTCTTTTAATTCTTTTTGCTCTTCGGCTAAATTTTTAAGTTCTTTTTCGATATCATCAATTTTTTCATTAACCTGCATTTTTTTCAACATTTCAAGGCTTCTGTCTAATTGCTTTTTCATGTCGTCAGCTGACTGATTAATTTGCTCCATTTTTTCTTTTAGATCTTCTTTATTATTCTGCTCCAATAATTTTTCTAGGTCCTCTAAAAGTTTTTTTAACTCATCATCCATAACCTCCTCCAACAACTTCTCAAGCATTTCTTGTTTCTCTAATAACTCTTTATCTAATTCAGATAATTGGTTCTTTTCAGAAAGGCTTTGCTCCATTTCTTTTTTTAGTTGATCAAGAGATTCTATAAGATTCTTTTGTTCTTCTTTAAGTTGATTTACCTGATTCAATTTATTCCAATCACTTGATTTTGAATTCATTGACTCTTTCTTCAGTTTTTCGACATTCTTCTGGAAATCTTTAGTTTTTTTCAAAAGCGTTTCTAAATCTTCCTTTGACTTTTCTTGTTGTTCGCTTCTCTTTTCATTCAATTCTTCTAAACTTGGTAATTTATAAGTTGACATTGTTGATTTGGTCGTTTTTTTACCGTTTACACCATCATTATCCGAAACACTAAAATAATATTCTATTCTATCGTTAATTTTTACCTGTTCCCTTCTAAAATCTACAGCAAAATCAAAAGAAACTTTAGTCCCTGAAACTGGTTTTACTAAAAGTTTAGTTGACCTTCTGTTACCATTTTCAGAAATTACAGAATAATTAAAATATAAAGAGGTTAATCCATAGTCGTCATCTGCTTCACCTGAGAAATAACGCACACCTTCTGAAATAGAATCAGCGATTTCCTGAATTGCTATAGTAGGAAAGACGTCTTTAGTTACAGATATGTTGTGTGAACTACTATCTTTTTTATTCGTGAATTTATTAGTGTACAATAATCCTAATTTTGTATCTTGAGTAACTGTTGAGCTTTTAGTAAAACCGTTTTTTGATTCTATTACTGATTTATTTTGCCAATTAACCTCGCATTTATTAGTGTTTTTTAAAATTACATTCCAGGTAATTTTTGTTCCCTCCGGAACAACCAAATCACCAACATTTTGTATTATTTCATTGCGTTTTGCTAAATAAGAAGGATACTCTAATTGTGCTTCTATCTTACCAATCAACGACTTTCCTGTTACATTTAAAAAATAATCACTACTTGTATATTCACCCGATTTGAAATAAAACACAGATGACTTTTTAGCTTTTCTTATCCAATACCTAAATGTGTTTTTTGTAACTCGCTCCATTAAAAAGGTTCCGTTTTCACAAACAAGATAAACTTGCTCTGGTATTTTTTTCCCTTTTAAAGCAATCACTACTTCAGCATCTTGTCCCTCTTCAACAGTTAAATTAGTAGATTGTAATTCAAAAGTAAAAGGAACAAACTCTTCGTTGTAATTAACAATTCTGTTGGTGGATTCTGTTATAAAATCCGGTGTGAATATGAGTAAGGTAAAAAACAATAAAAAGACAGGAATAACGTACGGAAGAAATTTCTTGTTTTCAGAAAACTTAATTGCAGAAACAAAAGGTATTTTCAAAAGGTTTTCTGTTCGTTGTTGAATACTCGCTTTTAACAATTCTATATTACCATTTTGTTGATCTATTTCGTGCTGTAATTGAAATGTATTCTTCAATCTATCATCTATTTCTGGAAAAAATTTTCCAATAACGTCAGCCGCCTGAAATCTCGTTAATCTGGGTCCAAAGGATAATAATTTCAGTAAAGGAAACAAGATAAAATATCCAAGAATTAAAGCATTAGAAACTATAAAAACATAAAATAATATTGCCCTTCCCAAACTTTTAAATTCATTAAAATACTCTAATCCAGCTGTTATTAAAAATGAGGCAACCAATAATGCAGAAAACAGTAATAAACCTTTAATGATTTGATTTTGATAATATTTCCTAATAAAGGAATCAACTTGGTCAATAAGTTTATCAAATGAATTCATAGTGAATTGCTAATTTACGAAATAAAATTTGGCAAAAACCATGCAGTATTTAGTCTCGATGCTTTTAAACAGTTAATAAAATTAAATTAAGATTAATTTTTATAAAGTATTTATTGTTTTTATTAAGGTTGTTAATTTGTGAATAACGACACTATTGGTATAAATAGATATATTTTTGAATAAAATTAGACAAGAAATAAACAATGATGTAATAAGTAATTAAAAGAAATTTAGAGAGTAATAAACAGCTTGTTCAAAACAATTATTGATTACATAAATTAGGAATGTTAATACAGCGTTTGTGTATAACATATTGATTATTCTTGTAGAAAAATCGATAATGTTTTTTCGTTTTTTAAAACAATATTTGGATTGAAAAAAATCAATAATAAAACAAATAAAACAATTAGAAGATATTAACACGTTATACAGATTATTTAGAAAGACCACATGGATAAAATTATTTTTAAAACATTGATAGATAAATAATTACAAAAAACCAAATTCTATATGTTTATAATTTATTATAAACCAATGAAAGCCAAAAAATCAAATAAAGTATTTTTGAAATAAAAATGAAAAAAACTATTTCTATCGGTTGTGATCATGCTGGGTATTCTTTAAAATTAGAAATTAAGGAACGACTTGTTAATTTAGGATATGAAGTCCTCGACATGGGTTGTTATTCAGAAGAAAGCATTGATTATCCTGACTTTGCTCATCCGGTGGCGGATTATGTTGAAAATAATACAGACGCAAAAGGGATTTTAATTTGCGGTTCTGGAAACGGAATTAATATGGCAGCAAACAAGCATCAAGGCATTAGAAGCGCCCTATGTTGGCAAGTAGAGATAGCTAAATTGGCTCGCGAACACAACAATGCTAATATTGTTGCTTTACCCGCAAGGTTTATTTCATCTGAGGAGGCGTTAAAAATAGTTGAAGCATTTTTAAACACTCCTTTTGAAGGGGGGCGTCACCAAAAGCGCGTTGATAAAATAGCATGCGTTTAATTCTAGTTGTTTTTTGGTTAGCCCCCAAATAGGTTTCTCACAGAAATACTTATTTAACTGTTAAACAGACAATGTTTTTTATCAAAAAACAACACACAACAAATTCTTTTTTGTAAAGCAAGGCGTTCTCATGTGTGTGGAGGATAGGTCTTTGTTAGTTTCAAGGACAGCTGATCCAAAAACCTTTGCCGTCAAAGCTGCACAAGATCAAACACAGCGGTCAACGATTTATTTTTTATTATATTTAGAAAACCCAGAGACATCAGAACAAGAAAAAGTGGTGATGGATAAATTCCTTATTCATGTAAAACATGTTTATCCTGTCGACTCCTTGTGCTTGGTTGGACTAAATAAAAAAACTACCCAAAGGAAAGAGAACACAAAATTTGTGGACCATTAGAAAGAGGGTTAATTTTAATAGAGTGCGGTATGTTGTTTAAAAAATAAGCTTATTCTGTTAAAACCGATACATTAACAAAAGAAATAAGAAAAAAGTTAGTTTCACTTCCTAGAGGAAAAGAAGTAACAATAACCTCGGTGTGCGAAGACTTGCTTAACAACACTATTAGAACAAAACAAAAACCCACTAAGCAATTATTTTATAAGTATTTCAACCCTTCTGTTGGCTTCTTTTTGATCATCATCAACAGGCTGTTTGTACACGGGTTTGTCAAACCCAAAACCAACCGCAGTAAGGCGATGTTTAGAAATGCCCTCGCTTACCAAGTACTTTAAAATTTGTTTTGCCCGACGAGTAGATAATTTTGTTGACGATCTTTTCGACCCATCCAAATTCACATGTCCTTGGATTTCAATGGTAACAGTAGGGTTTAACACCATAAAATCACGCAACCTTCGTAGTTTAGGTAATGACTCGTCTAAAATAACCTCACTCCCCGCTTGAAAATATATTTTATCCAATTTTGCTACAGTTCCACGTTTAATTTTTTTAAGATAAACCGAGTCTTTTGTGTTTGTTTTACCGTCTGTTTTAAAATAATGGTTTTCAAAGTCTTTTGATAAATACCCTTCTGCATCAACTTTAATTACTCCGTTTTTTACACTTCGCGTTATATTCATAAAAAGATCACTTGCCAGGTATGTACCATCCAAATCTGATGAAGAAGATATTACTATTCTTGAAGAAATTGGTTTTTTTGTTTCTTGATCCAAAACATGAATGGAATAAATGGGTTTACTTTTATCGTAGACAAGATTTAAGCGAAGGGTATCTAAAACCTCATCGCCTTTCATATTAATAGCTTGAAAATCAACTTGTAAAGAGATGTTACTTTCGTCTTTATCTTTAGAAAAATAAACAATTGTATAAGAATAACCTTTTTCTACGTCTATTTGTGCGTTTTCAAGCTCACGGCAATTGGTGTTTGGTTTTATAAAAACGGGCACAGCTTTTGTTTCTTCAATTTCCTTACAAGAAGCATTAATATTCGTTCGAACCACAACCAAATCAAAAGTATCTAAATAAATTCTACACGAAAGATATAATTTTCCAGACCGAACAGGCTCAAATAAAAACCAGACGTTATTCTTAGAAAGTGTGGGTTTTTCAACATAAGAACATATATTGGTTTTTTCTACCCCCTTTGCACCAGGAAAAGAAATGTTTAACTCTTGACCTTCAATGATTTTTATCGCTCCTTGACAGGTGTTTCTACCTACCGGTTGTTGCGCAAAACCAGTCAATCCAGACAACAGTATTGTTACAATTATTACTTTCAACGTTTTGTATAACGAATTAGTAAATTTTTAGTTTCATCTCAGCATTCATCAAACAGCGCACCAATATGTTTTTTTCTTGAATATAGATGTTTTTTAGGGCTAAACCCGTTAGTTTACCGGACAAATTAATACCCGCAGAAATTTCTTGATTAAGGTTTTCTGTAATAGATTGTTCGATTTCCTTCATATAAGGCCCCAACTCAAAAGAACTGTTATTCTGAACAAAAGAAAGTATTTTATCAGAACACAACCATTTTGCGGAATTTAATAAAACACTTTTAGTAGAAAGCGCATAAGAAAGACTTTCAATTTTAAGCTTTTGAGAAACAGAATCGATTTTTGGAACCCCATTAAAGTAAAGAGTCCCTTCTTTAAAACCTGAAAACACGACCTTTAATCCCAATGTGTCTAATGAAACTTGAAACAATGACGCGCTGTCAACAATAAATTTTTTCCGTTCAATTTCTATAGGAGAGCCCTTTAAAGAGGCTGTTAACAAGGCGCTTAAGCTGTCATAGTTAGCAACTACGTCAACATATAAACCGAAAGAACCGGCTGGTTTCTGTTCCGTTGCAGAGGGAAGGGCAGTTTTTTTATATGTAGTTGATTTGGTGGTGAGAACCGTTGGACTCAAGGTAAGATGAATGTTTGTGCTTGCTTGTTTTTCATTAAACACGATTTTATCAAACGCAACACTTTTTGGTTGTAAGTATAAAAAACCAAAATCATTGAGAGGTATAGGATCTTGTAGCTTATCCCATGCATTAATTAATTGTGGGCGTATTGAGAGGGATGAAATTTGTTGATTAATTTCTTTTTCTTGTTTAATTAATTCTGTTGTTATTGTGTTCTCTATCTCTTTTGTTACGTTAATTTTCATAAAACTAAACTGACAAGGGTCTAATAGCTTTACACTTTTTAATTTTGTTTCTGCCACAAGTTGATAACTTTTATTTAGTTGAATGTTGGATTGGAATTGCGTGAGCAACTGTCTTCTAGGTTCACCGTTTGATCCACAGCTTCCGTAAACCCTGGGAATCACACAGCGTTCGTCTCCAAACAAGCTATGACAACTCGGACAATAATTAACATCAAGCCCAAGCCCTCCTGCTACCGAGAACAACACAGCGTTTTCTTTAAACTCAAATGATATCGGTTTTCTTTCAAAAATATAGGAATACCCAAGGCCCTCACAAGGTTGATCAGACCCTTGAAACTTTAGAGGCACCTGTTTTTCAACCTCATTTAAGCCTTCTTGTAGGTTAATACCGACAGGAATAGTTATGTTTGAAACTATAATTTTCGGGGGAGGGGCAACCGCTTTTACGGCAATGGGTACTTCAGGACTTATACTTTTACAACCATATAAAAATAAAAATAGAAAATAATAGAACTTCATTTTTTTCTACGTTTCAACACTACCCTTTGTGAAAAGCTCGGTAAATAAGCATATACTGTTGTGCCGTCTTGACAACTTTTTGACTGATTGTTGATTTTTTTACTTCCGCCATACAAATTAAACTCCAAGAATCCTTTTCTTCTATAAGATAGAATGGAACAAAAATACATACTATCCAAAACGTAGTAATCATAAAAACAATCATTTGAGAAAAGCATAGGAATTAATATACCACCTTCATCTAACGTATATTTCCCGTTTGTTCCTTTGCGAATGGAATAGTTTTTTTCTATTTTTCCAGAAGGAGCGTTGTACTTCATATTGTAAGTCCACGAGCTATCTTTTTCTATGGGTTTAATAGAAAGCGAGACGTCGATTATTTGCTCTGAACTTCTGCTCGCTACTTTCATTTTCCCATAAAATGTTCCTAACCAATCTTCTGGAAAAGATTGTGCAAGAGAGAAAACAGGGAAACCAAAAAGAACCAAAACAAAAGTTTTCATAGAAAATCTAGTAATACTTATTTCATAAAAAAAGGCCTCTAGGGCCCTTTATTAATTCATTTTATTTTTTAATCCTTCGTTAAGAGCATCAAGAAACTCTTCTGTATAAACGTAATGTTCTCCATGGTTAACCTTGTTGCCATGTATACAAACTGCGAGGTCTTTTGTCATAACACCAGATTCAACGGTTTCAACACATACTTTTTCTAAGGTGTTACAGAAATCGATTAATTCCTGGTTGTTATCGAGCTTTCCCCTGAAGGCTAATCCTCTGGTCCAAGCAAAGATTGAAGCAATTGGGTTTGTAGAAGTTTTTTTACCAGCTTGATGGTCTCTAAAGTGTCTGGTAACCGTTCCGTGCGCCGCTTCAGACTCCATAATTTCTCCATCCGGTGTAATTAACACGGAAGTCATTAACCCTAGCGACCCAAATCCTTGTGCCACAGTATCAGACTGAACGTCGCCATCGTAATTTTTACACGCCCAAACAAAGTTGCCGTTCCATTTAAGCGCTGATGCCACCATGTCATCAATTAACCGGTGTTCGTAAACAATGCCAGCTTCAATGAACTTTGCTTTAAACTCATTTTGGTAAATTTCTTCAAAAATATCTTTAAACCTACCGTCGTATTTTTTAAGTATGGTGTTTTTGGTTGACAAATAAAGCGGCCATTTTTTTGATAGCGCCATATTAAAGCAGGACTGTGCAAAACCGCGAATTGAATCATCGGTATTGTACATGCTCATAGCAACACCATCACCTTTAAAATTGTAAACCTCAAATGTTTGTGTTTCTCCACCGTCCTCAGGAGTAAAAGTCATAGTAAGTTTACCTTTCCCTTTAATAACGGCATCTGTTGCGCGGTATTGATCGCCAAACGCGTGTCGACCAACAATTATTGGAGCGGTCCAATTTGTAACCAAACGCGGCACATTACTCATGACTATTGGTTCTCTGAAAACAGTACCATCTAGGATGTTCCTGATTGTTCCGTTCGGAGACTTCCACATGGATTTTAGATTAAATTCTTTTACACGCGCTTCATCAGGCGTTATCGTTGCACACTTGATACCAACCTTATATTTCTTTATTGCTTCTGCGGCATCTACAGTTATTTGGTCGCTTGTTTCATCTCTTTTTTCGATACCTAAATCGTAATATTTAATATCGAGGTCGAGGTAAGGAAGGATTAGTTTTTCTTTAATATAGCTCCAGATGATACGGGTCATTTCATCACCATCCAACTCCACTACAGGATTAATAACTTTTATCTTTGACATTTAAAAAATTTTAGACAAAAATAGTGTTTTTTTAGTTTTTCAATGCACGATAAACTTGAGCCTTAAAGAATTTCTTAGTTTTGTTTTTGTCTTTAAACTAAACATGTCATATTACTTCGTCGCTGGGTTTTTTATTCTTGCATTTACTTCATGCGGACCATCGGAAATAGCCAAAGAAATACAACAGGAAGCAAAGAGCGAATTGAAAAATCAACCAGTATTCTTATTTGACTCAATTATTCATTATTCCATAGTCATCGAAGAGGACACGCTTTGGGGGATAGAACGAATTAAGGACAAAACAAAAGAACAGCGACGATTAATTGAAATTGTCTTGTATGATAAACTTGACACGTTGTCGGATACCTCAGTATTAAACTATCTACCGAGTTTAGGATTTACCAAACGCCATTTATCACATGAAAAAACCGAGTCCTTACGAAGGATTTTTCACACTCAACACATGAACGAAGAGGCAAGGGCTGTATGTGTACCAATTTTTCGTGACATATTGGTTTTTCGCTTAAAATCAAAAAACACGGCCGTAATGAAATTATGTTTCGATTGCCAACACCACACCTTAGATGGCGAAATAATAGAAACCAAACACATCACCCAAGAATGCTGGGGAGAGCTCAAAAAGACGCTAAAACAATAACTTAATCTAAAGCGCCAATCATTTTTGATGGATCAACATACAAGTCGTATTCCTCCCCTGTAACATGACCTAAACCAACAGCCGCCTCTTTTAACGTTGTGCCGTTTTTGTGAGCGTATTTAGCAATTTCTGCCGCTTTGTAATAACCAATTTTTGTGTTTAAAGCAGTCACCAACATCAAAGAGTTGTCCAAGTGCTTTTTAACAACAGGTAAATTTGCTTGAATACCAACAGCACAATTGTCGGCAAAAGAAACACAAGCGTCACCTAACAAACGAGCCGATTGTA
>DORI01000012.1 GCA_003512365.1 Crocinitomicaceae bacterium
GCAGCAAATGTATCCTTTATTGCTACAGCAAACATTGGTACGGAGTATACTTCAACACGCGTATTGGATAGAGCATTGATGGATCGTTTTGAAATTATTGAAGTTGATATATTGTCATTGTCTCAAGAAGAAGACTTATTGCAAAAGCGATACGGCAATAAAGTATCAACTAGTTTGATTCATGCAGTCGCAGATATTGCAGATGCAACCCGCAAAGAATGGAGATCAGAAGAAGGCAAACTATCAACAATGATATCAACGCGTATGACAGTTAGAGTATGCGAATTGTTAGCCGACGGATTTTCTTTGTCAGAAGCCGCTGAGGTTGCAATTATTCCTTTCTTTGATGCATCAGGCGGTGCTGACTCTGAAAGAACATTTGTTAAACAAATCATTCAGAAGCATATGGCAACTGAAATGAAAGATATATTTAATACAGGGAATGATGCTTCAAACGAAGCAATACCGTTTTAATTTTTCATAGCTCGAAGAGGGGTGGATCGCTAAACGTCTGCCTCTCTTTTTTTCTATTTCCGGTTGGATATTACTGGATAATTTCTTATAATATTTATATAAAAATAAAGATATGAAACAAGCAGGCAAAGTAGTTACAACGTACGTTCCCAAGTATGCATCTAGCTTTTGGTTAGATAGAGACTTCGATACCGATTTTAAACGAGAAGATGGTGGTGTAGATTTAACTAAGTTAGCAGCTGCTCAACGAGCTATAGGTAATTTTGTTAATATTGTTACAGGCAAACAAATTCCAGTAGTTTTTCAAAGCAATGACTCAAGTTATACAGATGGCGAGCGTGTTGTTATTGGAACTAGTCTTAAAGATAAAGACTTTGACCCCGCAGTAGGATTAGCTCTTCATGAAGGTTCGCACATATTGCTTACGGACTTTACATTGTTCAAAACAACCACAGGCTCAAATACTTCATACTTAGAAAATACGGTATTTGCCAATGCAATACGAATGAAAGGATTAGATCCGGACATGACAATGACTAGAGCACAATTTGGTTTGATAAAAGATTTATTGAATTGGATTGAAGACCGTCGCATCGATTATTATATTTATACAAATGCTCCAGGTTATCGTATGTATTATGAAGCAATGTATAACAAATACTTCAATGATAAAATTATTGACACGGCTTTAGAATGTGGTGAAAAATGTAATGAGTCAATTGATGATTACTTTTTTCATATCATCAATTTTACTAATCCAAAAAGAAAATTGGATGCATTAAAAGAGTTGAGATCTATATGGAATGTAATTGATTTGCAAAACATAAGTCGTTTACGCAATACAAATGATGCATTAGATGTAGCGTGCCAAGTATATAAATTGATTATTGGTGCAGTTAAGGAACAAGAACAACAGACGGCATCGACACAAATTACACCTAGCGAGTCTGGCAGTGAACAAGGAACTTCAATGTCAGGTGCAGGCGGGGATGCTGATGATGATATCGAAGGAGATGGCGACGGAGAAGGTGAAGGTGAAGAAGGCGATGGCGAAGATACTCAATCTAAATCATTATCCGAACGGCAACTTGAAAAATTGCAAAAAGCTTTGCAAAAGCAAAAAGATTTTCTTGCCGGTGACATGAAAAAAACTGGTAGATTATCAAAAGCACAAGCAGCTACCGTTAATGCATTACGAGAATCAGGCACCGAAGTTAGAATGGTAGATACTTCGATGGGCGGCCCAATGAATTCAATTGAATCAGTTGTTATTAAAAAATTGACTTCAAACATTATTTGCACAATGCCAAGTTTATTTAGTAATATGTCTGATGAATACATTAATGGTTCAAGAAATTATGAAGCAGATGTAATTGCAAATTCGAATAGAGTTAAACACATTCAGCGTAATGATGAAGCAGTTCAGAGAGGCATCATTTTAGGCAAACAATTAGGTCGTAAATTGCAAGTACGAGATTCGGATCGAACTCTTAAGACTACAAGATTGGCAGCCGGTAAAATTGATAGACGTTTAGTTTCTCAATTGGGTTATGATAATGTCAATGTATTTCATCGAATCGTAACGGATCGTTATAAAAATTATTTCATACATATTTCAATTGATGCATCAGGCTCGATGAGCGGAGATAAACTAAGAAATGCAATAACATCTGCAGTAGCTATAGCACAAGCAGCTTCAATGACAACGGGTATTAGAGTTCAAATATCATTGCGAGGAACAGACTGTTTATCTTCATCTAGAGAAAAGACAGTTACATTGTATGCATATGATTCTGCACATGACAAAATGTCTAAGATTAAATCAATGTTTAAGTATCTAGACGTATTTGGATGTACTCCAGAGGGCATTGCATTTAAAAGTATTGAAAAAGACATCAAGCAAGATGCAAAAGGCGATGAATGTATTTTTATAAACTATTCAGATGGCGAACCTTCTAATGTATATGGAACGCAATATTCTTATAATGGAGAAGAATATACCCGTAGAGTCATAAACGGTTTCCGAGAAATAGGAATGAATATTATTTCATATTTTATTTACCAAGGGACAATATATGCCGGAACGAAACACGCATTTCATACAATGTACGGACCAGATGCTCAATTTATTGACCCGGTGAATATGTCACAAGTATCCAGAACAGTTAATCAAAAGTTCTTGGAAATGGCTGAATAAAACAATATAATATTTATATAAAAGTTATAAGAAAGAAAGGTTATGAGTAAACAAATTGAATTCAATTCAGATGCCCGAGCTAAATTAAAGGCCGGAGTTGATGCGTTAGCTAACGCAGTTAAGACCACATTAGGTCCAAAAGGAAGAAACGTAGTTATTGGCAAAAAGTTTGGAAGTCCACACGTTACTAAAGATGGCGTTTCTGTTGCGAAAGAAATTGAATTAAGTGACCCTGTTGAAAATCTAGGAGCGCAAATGGTG
>DORI01000129.1 GCA_003512365.1 Crocinitomicaceae bacterium
CATGCGAGCAACATCCTTACATTTATCCATCGCAAGTTCGTAAACCTTCGCCTTAACCTCTTCGTTGTGTGTCTCATGCGAATATTCTCTCTTCGGATTTGCTGTTGGAATTTCAGCTGCTAAGTCCAATTGGAATTGACATTGTTCTTTAATTGCGGCATGAGCAATTTTGAAAACTTCCACCAATTCAGCTTCGGAAATTTCTTGCATTTCACCTTCTAACATGTTGATGTCTTTCATCGTTCCGGCAATAACCACATCGATATCTGACAATGCCATTTCAGCCATTGTTGGATTGATGATATACTGGCCGTCCACACGCCCAACTCTTACTTCTGACATTGGACCATTAAATGGAATATTTGACACCGCAATTGCTGATGAAGCTGCCAATCCACAAAGTGCATCTGGATTATTAACTCCGTCATACGACATCAATTGAATCATTACCTGAACTTCTGCGTGATAATCATCTGGGAATAATGGACGTAAAGCACGATCCACTAAACGCATCACCAAAATTTCAGTTTCAGATGGACGCGCCTCTCTTCTGAAGAATCCGCCTGGGAATCTACCGGCTGCCGCATACTTTTCACGGTAATCAACTGTTAACGGTAAAAAATCCACACCATCTTTCGCGTCTGGTGCGGCAACTACTGTTGCTAATAACATAGTGTCGCCCATGCGCACCACTACAGACCCATCAGCCTGTTTTGCCAATTTTCCGGTTTCAACGCTTATCTCCTTGCCGCCGGTAATCATTGACTTTCTTAAACCTATATTCATTTTTATTTATTTACTTATTTAATTCGAAATGAGATTGGGTTTCCCCCTTTGAAGGGGGCAGAGGGGGATGAATTGAATTTAATATTATTATCTTCCTTTTAACCAAATTTCCCGCTCTTTCAAATTTTCATTTCCTTTATTCTTTATGTCAAACAAATGCTTTATTGTCACCTCTCTCACTCTCTCCTCAAGGAGAGAAGCAAAATTTTTCGTACTTACGGAATAGGTTTCAATACAATTCAAACAAAAAAAAGACACCCGACCAAAGCCGAATGTCCCCTCTCAATAAAATCATTTCGTTTCTTAGCGAATGAATTAACGACGTAATCCTAACTCTTTTACTAATGCACGATATTTTTCAATGTCTTTACCCTTTAAATAATCTAAAAGACTACGACGCTTACCAACAAGCAACTGAAGTGCTCTTTGCGTACCATAATCTTTACGATTTTTCTTTAAATGCTCTGTCAAATGACTAATTCTAAATGAAAACAATGCGATTTGACCTTCGGTTGAACCGGTGTTAGTTTCAGAACCCCCGTGTTTAGCGAAGATTTCTTTCTTTTTTGTTGAATCTAAATACATTCCAATATTCTTTAAATAATTATTATGTAGTACTTGAGCTTTTCAAATACGATGCAAATATACGTGTTTTTTTTCAAAAAAAAAGGCCTCTCTCGAGGCCTTAAACAATTTTATTTGAGTTATACTGATTTTACCGGCCAGTATGGATTTTTGATAAAGTTTAAGAAGGTTGAACCTAAACCGTACAATCCGCTATAAATAGCAATTGAGATGTACATGTTAATTAAAATTAAAATAACCGAACAAAAAGCATATCCAACCTCTACTAATCCTGACATACTTTGAACGTGGCCTTCATGACTAATTTCCCAAGAAGTCATTCCTTTTAACATAGTGTCTGCTAAATTTTCAAAACCAAAAAAGTAAGCAAAATCTGAAGCAGCAGTCATTGGTATATTGTACATCCACTTAATTACTGTTTCATCCATACAAGAACTTACATAATCCATTTTAATATCAGCAGCAATGTGAATCAATGAAGTTAATGCCGCAAACAATGCTGAAAGAGCCAATAATTGACCAACTAACTTTATATTCGCCAAGATAAAATCTCTAAAAACAAATACCAATATAGGTTCCGTAGAAGTGGCTAAAGACTCTCCAGCATTTCTTATTGCTTGAGCCATTGGAAACGCAGCATAAAGCCAAATAATTGACCCTAAAACAACTCCTGCTGAATCTTTACCCTCTAAGTCTTTCAAACCATCATGAATAAACGGATCGATAAAATTATAAACTGCACAAAGTAAAAATATTAGAGATGCAACTTGGTAAGATAATCCTACCCATTTGTTTGCATTACCTTCAACATCATTTAATGTTGAATTAATTGTGTTTACCTGAAGAATACCTTCAGCCATTTTCGGAGCATCAGTCACCGTTTTAATTAAATTTTCCATATTAGTTTTATTAAAGTTTGTTAAATATAATTAAAAATGTGAAGTAAACAATTATTGAAGGAATTATAGTTATCAACAATGCGCAGTCAAAAACACATATTTCACATTGTTTGGTTATTCAAAAAACAATGCATTGCTGAAGAGTTGCTTTCCTTGTTCCCAAAATCCTCTGAACAATGGATTATCGACAAGAAAGGTAATATTACCGCGACCGTAAGAAGTTTTTCCGGCAACTAACGCGTTAGATTGGTTATTCAAAACTTTATATCCGACGAAACCATTTTCTGGTTGTGCAATTTTATCAAGTCGAATAACTCCAGCATCTTTCAATTGATAAGCAGTTGATGAAAGTTTTAAGGTGTGGTACTTATTCAACCCGAAGGACAATGGGTGTGAATTGTCTAGCTGCGTATTAAAAATTGCTCCAATTATGGTTGAACTAATTTGTTCTCTTTCGAATTGCCCATATCCTATACCACTTGTTGAGTCTTTAAGTTCCTTCTCAGATATACCAAATTCCTCTTTACAAAATCCAGTTGCGCTATTCCCCATCACAATGGCATGTCCTCCATCTTTTACCCAATTTAAAAACGTTTGATTTTCAGATAATCCATGTTGACCTTCAGGAATTATTAATGTATTGATATTTTTTAATGAGCGATCTAAGTCAGATTGCCAAATAAGGTGTGCACTGCACTTCAATTGCTGTTCAAAAAAATGCCAAACTTCTCCAACGCTCAATGAAGAGAAATCTTCACCAATCATCAATCCAATAGTAGGAACTTCAATCGGTTTTACTGAATAAGAACCAAAATCTACCCCTTTGTCCACAAAACCAGATTTTATTGAGCTAACTGCTAACTGATGCTCATTGGCAATTTTAGTTAGTTGATTGATAAAATCAGACACCTTATTCTCAGTTCGCATGAAAATCAACGAGCCTTCATTGAACTTTTTACCTTGAGATTCAAAAGATTTCTCGTTGTAATAAACCCTCATACCCGCCTTAAGCGCTTGA
Organism: Crocinitomicaceae bacterium; assembly: GCA_003512365.1. GTDB lineage: Bacteria > Bacteroidota > Bacteroidia > Flavobacteriales_D > Crocinitomicaceae > UBA952. The sequence goes on from DORI01000129.1 coordinate 3,289, forward strand.
GCAAGAAATTTTGCCGATTGAAACGAATTCCACTCCACAACATAGGCATATGCCGTCGGGTCAAGTGAATTTGTAATTACCGTTTTAACATAACTTCTTTTTCCTCCTTCTTTAACGTAGTCAGTGGAGGCCCAGCATTCCAAACCATAAGCAAAGGGTAAGGTCCAAGCAGAAATATCATAGGTTAGTGAATCCGACAAATATGTCTTTGGTTCAAATAACACATTTACTAAAGTACCCTTTGGCTGATTGGTCGAAATTATAACCTCTTTTCCAGTAAGTTTAACTTGTTCTTGTTTCTTGGAATTATAGTTATACCCTTTAGCGGAATTATTTTCTACAGACAAATTATACTCAACCTGATTATTATCAAGTAAGGTTAACAAGGACGCAAGCCGTTGATCTTCTCCTGACAAAATAAATGACTTGTATTTATAATTTTTGTTTCCGTGAAATGATTTAAACTCCTTAATTAACCTAGGTGTGTTTTTCGATGCCATTTCAACAGTCGATAAGCCGGTCGTGACATGATGTTGCACTCGATCAGTAAGTTTCAGCGTATCTCCAACCTGAGTAATAACAGCTAATCCAGCACGCCCACTTCCTCCTTGTTCATAAGTCATTCCAATTGAACCACTATATGTTGGATAGGTATCCCCATAACTTGGGTATAATAAGTCAAAAATTTCCTTAGAGAAATACATCCAACCTTCTTTATCAAAATAAGAAGCGTGATTTTTACCGATTTCCTTTTGAAAATCACGTTGCCAATTGGTAATTACCTCGTGGTAGGGCTCAGCAGCGGGAGGAAAATAGTATGGTTCGTTTATTCCTTGTTCATGGAAATCTACATGCACATGAGGTAACCACTGATTGTAAACTGCAACACGCTGTTTAGACTCAATTTGTGTCATCCATGCCCAATCTCGATTTAGATCAAATAAATAATGATTAGGCCTACCCCCTGGCCAAGTTTCATTATGTTCCGCTGAGAATGAATGAACGTCAAAAGGTGCATTTCCATATTGGTAATAGAAATTAACGTATCTATCTCTACCATCGGGGTTCAAACAAGGATCCATGATAACCAACACGTTTTTCAAATACTCTTTTTTATCCGTTACCAACCGATAAGCCGTTTCAATAGCAGCCTCTGTTCCCGAACTTTCGTTTCCGTGTACATTGTAACTGAGCCAAACAATTGATAAATTTTCTTTATCCAAAAGCGCGTGATTCTTTTTAATTCCTTCTAGATTTTTTATAGTTTCCTCTGTTCCAATAAAAACAGTAAGTAATTCTCTTCCTTCGTAGGTTTTTCCATAAGACTCAGTTTTTACCTCCTTAGGAAAGTTAGCTTCTAATGCCTGAAAATAGGAAACAACACGATCATGTCGCGTAAATTTAGTTCCTACAGGATAACCCAAAAACCGCTCAGGACTGAATTGACTAAAGCTAATGGTATTGAAACTTAAGAGAATTGAAAGTACAAAAAAGGTATTTTTCATATGTATTTAATTTGTTTTTTATCAGTCATTTGGAATTAGCTTCGCTGCTACCTCCGGTGGTCGCCATGATAGTTTCATAGGTAGTTAACTTCATTGCTTGCTTCGCAGTTAAATAAACTGTTTGCATGGCTATTCATATTGAAATTTATTTTTTGAATTAGTCGTCTGTTAGAAGCGGAATTCACAAAGTACATCTTTCAAATTAGGCAGCTAACCAATACAAAGGTAATCTTTTACAAAAAGGCATACAAAACGTCAAAAAATAAATACGAAAATAACACGTTAAAGGTTTAATTTTGCACGTAATGAAATTTAAGATTTTTCTAGTAATTATGCTTACTTCGCCTTTTTCGACGTTCGCTCAACTTGTAAAAATCAATGGTCAATGTATATCGAAGAACAACAAACCCTTACCTGGAGTACTGGTTGATGTATCCGTTTACAGAAGAAACACCTTTATAACTGATTCAGCAGGAACATTTTCCTTCTTTGCAAATCAAGGAGACACTTTGAAAATAAGGTATCGTTACGATGGACAAACGATTCGAAGGGAAAGCATTGTAAATGAAAATGAGGTTAAATTTTTGGAAATAATAAAGTTTGACGTTGCGAGCATTGGGCAAATAAACCTCTCGGAGGATAAAAAAGACCCTTTTGAAATTGAATACTTGAAACCTTTAGACTACCGAAAAATTACAGGTTCCGTCGAAAAGAGTCTAGTTTACAGNNGAATTGACCTCTAACTACAATGTTAGGGGTGGTAATTATGATGAAAACCTTGTTTACGTAAATGGTTTTCAAGTTTATAGGCCATTTCTAACGCGAAGTGGACAACAAGAAGGAATGAGTTTTATTCATAGCTCGCTCGTACAATCTCTTCAGTTTTCAGCCGGAGGATTTCAAGCTAATTACGGAGATAGATTAAGCTCAGTTTTAGATATTACCTATAAATCTCCTGATAGTCTTGAAAGCGGTGGAATAGTTTCATTGCTTGGCGTTGAAGGTTATGTCGGTCAAAGAGTTAATCATCGCTTCAATTATTTAGTTGGTTCACGGTATCGATCAAATGGTTATTTTTTGAATTCGTTGCCGACAAAAGGTGCTTATAATCCTGTTTTCATGGATGCACAATTTCTCGGAACCTACGCATTGAATGAAAAAACAGAATTAGTGCTACTTGGACATTACTCTTCGAATAATTTTAGGTTTAGTCCTGAAACTCAAAAAACAGATTTTGGTGTAGCAAATGAAGCATACACATTTATGATTTATTTCGAGGGGCAAGAACATACGAAATTTGAAACGAGTATGGGCGGAATAGCACTGAAATATCGCCCAACAAAACAGCTTAATTTAGATTTCTATTCCACTGTATTTCACTCAGACGAAAAGGAATATTTCGATGTGCTTGGTCAATATTACATCAATCAATTAGAAACCGATCCTTCCAAAGAAGAATTTGGTGATTCCATTGCTGTATTGGGAGTGGGCTCATTTTTGAACCACGGTAGAAATCGCTTAAGGGCAAATATTGCAAATTTGTATCACGAAGGAGAATTCAGATTCAAACCTATAAAAACTAGTAATACATTCGATCAGCATCAACTCAAATGGGGTGTGAACTTTCAACTTGACCAATTTTCTGACACGCTCAGTGAGTGGAAATTGCTTGACTCTGCAGGCTACAGTTTACCCCAAGGTTCTCCGAACGTAGTGGAGTTATTTGAAACCATTAAGAACCGAGCCAACCTACAAGGTTCTCGATCAACCGCCTTTATACAATGGAATTTTATTCATTCGTCAGTTAAAAAAGATTTTAAAGTTGCCGTTCCGTACAAAAAATTCATCCATAAGCAAGTAGAGAAACGAATATGGATTGACACTTTGGAAGAATCTGCAGCCAGATGGGCTATTTCTGTTGGATCAAGGGTTGGTTACACTTCTGTTAACCAAGAGCTTTTTATCACACCACGTATGTCGATCCAATATTTTCCAAGAAAATACATGGTTCAAAATGATAAATTAATAAGGCGACAAGTTGTTTATCGATTTGCTTCAGGGCTGTATTATCAACCCCCATTTTACAGAGAATTCAGAGATTTTAGCGGTAACTTACAACTAAATGTACAATCGCAGAAATCTCTCCATGCTATTTTAGGTACTGACTACTTTTTTCAATTGTGGGGAAGAAATACACCTTTTAAATTGAGTTCGGAAGTTTATTATAAATATTTGTGGAATATCAACCCATACGAAATAGACAATGTCCGTACGCGCTATTACGCAACCAACAACGCGCGAGGATATGCATATGGCATTGATGCCAACATTAACGGAGAATTTGTTTCTGGCATAGAGTCTTTTTTTAAAATTGGGCTTATGTCTGTAAAGGAAGATATCGAAGGAGATTCTTACACAGAATACTACAATGCTGCCGGTGATAAAATCCTTTTTGGATATTCGGAAGATCAAATTGTGGTTGATTCAGCTATAATTTACCCTGGCTTTATTCCTCGACCCACAGATCAATTGCTAACAATCGGAACTTTGATTCAAGACCAAATGCCAGGATTGGAACAATTTTCCGTTCAGATGGGTTTACAATATGGTTCTCGTTTGCCATATGGCCCCCCTGATCAAGAACGCTTCAAGGATACTTTGAGAATGAAGTCTTATTTTAGAGTAGACATAGGTTTTGCATATGACTTATTGGGTCAACAAGTTAAAAACCACAACAAAAACTGGGTACGAAAATTTGAATCGGCAGAGATAAGTTTGGAAATTTTCAATTTACTGGGTATTCGAAATGTATTATCTAAACAGTGGATTCAAGATGTGAACGGGACGTTTTTTTCCGTACCAAATTACCTAACCAACAGAAGAATTAACTTAAAATTGATTGTTCAATTTTAATAAGTTGGAGCAAACAAAAACTTATTCGGAGAAACAAGATTAGTTTTTACAGCATACATCACAATACCTGCCGTATTTTTTACGCCTAATTTACCCATAATGTTTTTTCTATGTGTATTAACCGTATGTTTACTTAAGAACAATTGCTCTGCTATTTGTTCATTTGTTAAACCTTCTGCAATCAAAACGATAATTTCATTTTCACGATCAGAGAGAACTACGGCTTCACATGAAAAGGATCCAACATCTAAATCGTCAACATTTATGTTTGCCTTCTGAATTGTTTCCAAAATTTGACCACAAAAGAACTTATTTCCCCTACTCGTTTCCTTAACAGCGTCTTGAATTTCAGCTAAATCACAATCTTTCTTCACATAACTTGTTACCCCAGAGCGCAACGCATCTACCAAAACTTGGGCACTTTGTTCAGGTGTAATAGCAATTATTTTAAGTGCCTTATTCAATTGGACTAACCTCGGAATAACATCAATTGAAAAACCATCAGACGTATAGTCAATCAATACAAGATTAGGCTCAAATGATTTTACTTGTGTTAGTAATTCTTTCTCATTTTGAGCTTCCCCAACAATTGTAGCTTTTGATTCACTGGTCAAAATAGTGCGTAATCCAATGCGAATCAAATCGTTGCTATCTGCCAACACAAGTTTCATCTTATTTAGATTGATTTTAAACAAACAAATATAGCACAAATCACTCAATGCATTGAAAAAAAATGAGTTTTCGAAGCTAGTGAAATGACGTATCTTTGTAATCGTGAAGACCAAGGTTGGAAATGATATCAAAAAGGTAGTAAACTTACTTAAATCGGGAGAACTAGTAGCCATACCTACAGAGACGGTATACGGATTAGCAGCTATTTTCTCCAATGAAGACGCTGTAAAAAAGATTTTTGAAGTAAAAAAAAGACCTGCCTCTAACCCACTTATTTTACATGTGGATTCCATTGAACAAATTCATTTATATGTTGAAGAGTTTCCAAGAATATTTCAAGAATTGGCGACAAAGTTTTGTCCAGGTCCACTCACATTTTTAATGAAAAAATCTGCCATTGTTAGCGAATTAATAACAGCAGGAAATAACAGAGTTGCCATTCGAATTCCAGATAATGTGAATACACTAAGTATAATTAAAGCATTAGGATTTCCTGTAGTTGCACCTAGTGCAAATTTATACGGTAAATTGAGTCCAACTCGTGCGCAGCATGTGGTTGATCAATTAGATGGCAAGATTTCATATGTTTTTGATGGTGGAGAATGCGAACGAGGTATTGAATCTACTATTATTGGGATTGAAGGAAATGAAGTGGTAATCTATCGATTAGGAAGTATTACACCTGAAGATTTAGGACAACATCTCGGTTATTTACCGGGTTTAAAAGTGCATGAAGACAATATTCCTGTTGCTAGCGGTATGGTAAAATACCATTATGCACCTTCAACACC
>DORI01000142.1 GCA_003512365.1 Crocinitomicaceae bacterium
GAGGCAAATATGGAATCTAAAAAAGAAACAGAAATACAAATAGAAAAAAAGGTAAAGAAAACTAAAAAGAAAGACCTTATAGTTTAATTTAATTTATTTTATTTAAAGGTGAATTACTTCTCCATAGGCAGCAGCAGCAGCTTCCATAATCGCTTCCGACATGGTTGGGTGTGGGTGAACAGTCTTGATAAGTTCTTCTCCTGTTGTTTCTAGTTTTCTTAAAGCAACTATTTCAGCTATCATTTCAGTTACATTCGCCCCAATTAAATGACCACCTAAGAGTTCTCCATATTTAGCATCGAAAATCAACTTAACGAATCCATCTTTAGCCCCGGATGCACTTGCCTTTCCTGATGCCGAGAATGGAAATTTTCCTATTTTAATTTCAATACCAGCCTCTTTCGCTGCTTTTTCTGTCATTCCAACAGACGCAACTTCTGGAGAGCAATACGTACAACCCGGAATATTCTGATAATTTAATGGTTCTGGATGATGACCAGCTATTTTTTCAACACATATTATTCCTTCTGCAGAGGCAACATGGGCTAAGGCAGGTCCGGGAACTACATCGCCGATAGCATAATATCCTGGAAGATTGGTTTGGTAAAACTCATTAATTAAAATTCTCCCTTTATCCACTATAATTCCCAATTCCTCTAAACCGATATGCTCCAAATTAGCTTGAATTCCTACTGCCGAAAGTACAACATCACATTCTATTTTATCTTCTCCCTTATCTGTTTTAATTGTAACGACACAACCTTTACCTGAGGTGTCAACAGACTCCACAGAAGAATTCGTCATTATATTAATACCTAATTTCTTAAACGATTTTTCCAATTGCTTCGATACTTCCTCGTCCTCTACAGGAACAATATTAGGAAGGTATTCGACGATTGTAACTTCCGTACCGATAGCATTGTAAAAATAGGCAAATTCAACACCGATTGCTCCTGAACCCACAACTACCAATTTTTTCGGTTGTTTCGCTAAAGTCATCGCTTGTCTATACCCAATAATTTTTTCTCCATCTTGGGGTAAATTAGGCAATTCTCTTGAACGTGCTCCGGTAGCAATTATAACGCCTTTATTCGCAGTCAAATTCGAAATTGTGCCGTCTTCCGCTGTTACTTCAATAGATTTATTTGCTTTTAACACCCCATTACCTTTGATAACGTCAATTTTGTTTTTCTTCATTAAAAATTGAATACCATTGCTCATTCCGTTGGCAACATCCCTACTTCTCTTAATCATAGCACCAAAATCTGCACTGGCATCTTTTACTTGAATTCCATAATCAGCTGCGTGAGAAAGGTATTCATAAACATTTGCGGATTTAAGTAAAGCTTTTGTTGGGATACATCCCCAATTCAAACAGATTCCACCAAGCGATTCACGCTCAACGATAGCGGTTTTTAATCCTAATTGTGAAGCTCGAATAGCCGTAACATATCCTCCTGGTCCACTCCCGACAACAATGATATCGTAACTCATATAATTTATTTTAAGTGAGCAAAATTAATTAAATTATTCTTTATTCGCGTCTTTTCTAGATGTTAAAAAGTCTTGCTAATTGTTGTCTTAAATTGAGTGTCTACCACTTTAATTTGTTTAATTTTGTTCGAGCATTAAACAATATGGAAAGTACACTACAAAAAGCAGCAACACTTGAGCAGGCAACAGAGTTAGGACTTCGAAAAGAAGAGTTTGAATTGATAAAAGAAATACTTGGTAGAGTGCCAAATTTCACGGAAACTGCAGTTTATTCTGTTATGTGGTCGGAGCATTGTTCCTACAAAAATTCAATTCTATGGTTAAAAACTCTTCCAAAAGATGGTCCTCACATGTTGGTTAAGGCCGGCGAAGAAAACGCAGGTCTAGTGGATATTGGTGATGGCTTAGGATGTGTTTTTAAAATCGAATCACACAACCACCCGAGTGCGCTCGAGCCTTATCAAGGTGCTGCCACTGGTGTTGGAGGTATAAATAGAGATATTTTTACAATGGGAGCACGACCAATTGCACAATTAAATTCGTTGCGATTTGGTAATATTAAGAATGATAGAACAAAATGGTTAGTAAAAGGTGTGTCTAAGGGAATTGGAGATTATGGTAATGCTTTCGGAATTCCAATTGTTGGAGGAGAGGTTTTCTTTGACGATTCTTACAATCAAAATCCTTTAGTGAATGCCTTTTCAGCAGGAATTATAGATACGAAAAGAATTATTTCAGCGACGGCAAAAGGTCCAGGTAATCCTGTTTTTATTGTTGGTTCGGCAACAGGAAAGGACGGAATTGCTGGAGCGGCTTTTGCGTCTAAAGATATTACTGAAGACTCGGCTCAGGATTTACCTTCAGTTCAAGTTGGAGATCCTTTCATGGAAAAATTATTGTTGGAAGCCACCATGGAATTAGCAGAAACTGACGCAATCGTCGGAATGCAAGATATGGGAGCAGCAGGTATTACGTGTTCAACATGTGAAATGAGTGCTGCGGGTAATGTTGGGATGGAAATTCATTTAGATAAAGTACCAACGCGTCAAGAAAATATGCTTCCATATGAAATATTACTTTCAGAATCACAAGAAAGAATGTTGGTGGTAGTTCAAAAAGGAAAAGAGCATGTGGTGAAATCAATTTTTGATAAATGGGATTTGCACGCAGAGGAAATAGGAGTGGTTACGGATTCAGGGCGAATTAAGTACTTTATGCACAATGAATTGGTCGGAGATGTACCAGCTGAATCGTTGGTATTGGGTGGAGGAGCTCCTCAATACAAGAGGGAATATACAGAGCCAGCATATTATCAGGAATTTAAAAAGTTTAATATTTCCGATGTGCCTTGTCCACAAGATTTAGCAAAAGTGGGATATGATTTACTGGCTTTGCCTAATATCGCATCAAAACGTTGGATTTATGAACAATACGATTCTATGGTGGGAACTAAAAATATGACAACCAATAGGCCTTCCGATGCAGGAATTGTTCACATAAAGGGTACGAATAAAGCCTTAGCAATGACTGTTGATTGCAATTCGAGGTATGTCAATGCTGATCCAGAAGTTGGGACAATGATTGCTGTTTCTGAGGCGGCACGAAATATTGTTTGTGCGGGAGGTGAGCCAAGTGCAATTACGAATTGTTTAAATTTCGGTAATCCTTATAATCCAGAGTCTTATTGGCAGTTTGTGGGTGCCATAAAAGGAATGTCTACGGCATGTTTGAAATTTGAAACGCCAGTTACGGGAGGAAATGTAAGTTTTTACAATCAATCAGTGATTGCCGGAAAAGAAATTCCAGTA
>DORI01000218.1:0-15913 GCA_003512365.1 Crocinitomicaceae bacterium
GCAAGCTAATGGAACATCAATATCGCGCGATTCACGAATGGGTTTGCCTCCATCAAGCGTTTCAATAACAGCAAGTTCTCGGGCTTTCTCTTGCATAATACGTGCAATTCTGAAAATATATTTCGCGCGCTCTGAAGCAGGTAATTTAGACCAAGAAGGAAATGCTTTTCGGGCTGCTATTACAGCATTGTCCACGTCTTTTTCGTTGGCATGAGCAATTGAAGCCAAATGAGATTCATCTGCAGGATTTGTGGTTGAAAAATAAACGCCACTTGAAGGCTTTACCCACTTTCCATCAATGTAAAGGTTGTATTGATATTGCAGAGAAATATGTTGAGTACTTTCTAACGAAGGCGATAAGGGCCATTTTTCTTTTTTGTTCATTGCTCCATTAATCTATTGATACATAATCCGGTGATGCGTAATAACCACTTTCACTTTTAATCAGCTGCATGAGTACATCGTTTGCTAAACTACTTGCTCCAAATCTAAACCACTGATTTGTTAGCCATTCTTCACCTAAAACTTCTTTAACCATAAGTAAATTGTGCAAGGCTAATTTTGAGGTAGAAATTCCTCCAGCAGGCTTCATGCCTATCATTATTCCTGTTTCATCAAAATAATCCTGAATGGCCATGAGCATGGTATAGGTGACTTGCATGGTCGCAGCAGGTTGAATTTTCCCGGTAGATGTTTTTATAAAATCAGCTCCTGCATGAATGGCAATATCCGATGCCAAACGCACATTATCTAAAGTTGTAAGTTCTCCTGTTTCTAGAATAACCTTTAAACGTGCTTTTCCACAAGCCTCTTTTATTTGAGCGATTTCATCAAAAACATACTGGAATTCACCTTGTAGGAACTTTCCTCTTGAAATCACCATATCAATTTCATCAGCACCTTCGCTAACTGCAAATTTGGTATCTAAAATTTTCACATCTAACGGTGCTTGCCCGGATGGAAAAGCCGTAGATACAGATGCAACCTTAACATTCGTGTGACGCAGTTCTTTTTTAGCGAATTTAACCATGGATGGGTAAACGCACACTGCGGCAACAGAGGGTAAGTCAGAAATCGAATCATGGAGGTGATGTGCTTTGTAACACATTTGGCGGACTTTTCCTGGCGTGTCTTTTCCTTCCAGTGTGGTAAGGTCAATCATACTCAATGCCATTTTCAATCCCTGTGTTTTGGATGGGCCTTTCAAACTTCTGGTTTGAATACGCGCGACACGCTCTTCAACCCCTAGCTTGTCTACTTTTGGGGAATCGAGAATTAGTTGAGAAACTGATTTCGCCATGAATTGGATTATCAATCAAAGATAAAAAATAATCGAAAACTAAGTTGAGAATTATTTGGGGCGATTAGAAAGGTAATTGAATGCCTTTTCAAAATCAGGGATGCCATAGCCAATACTGGCATTTGGGTTTGAAGAATTACTCGCGGATGACTGTATTGCCTGAATAAAATTTGATGGAGGAAGTGAGGGGAATTTCTGATAAAGACAAACCAATGCGCTACAGAATATCGGGCTACTGAAAGATGTGCCATTAGAGCTTGTGATTCTTCCTGCTCCTGATATTACCGAAGCATTCACTCCCATCGCACAAATAGTAGGTTTGACGCGGTTATCNNCGAACTAAACCCGGCTTTATTTTTTGATTTATCCACCGCTCCAACACTAAAAATTCCATCTGCATCTGCAGGAACGCCAATGAATTTCCAACTGTCATTTCCAGAGTTACCAGCACTATTACAAACTAAAATTCCTTTTGATGAAGCCATATTAGCAGCAAAACTTGCTATACCGGTATTACCATTTAATTTTGAAAAATTATACGAATAATCAGTGGGTTGATCTTTGTCGAACTTTGTATAACCTAGGGAGCTATTAATTACATCAACTCCTGCACTATCACAAAATTCTGCAGCAAATAACCAATTGTATTCCTCCACAATAGTTTCTGAATTAGCGTCTTCCGTTCTGAAAAGTGAATAGAACGCTAGAGGTGCATTTCCAAGGTATTTGCCTTTTACATATCCCGCCATACAAGCTAAAACTCTTGTACCGTGATCACCGTCGCCGTAAACATCCTTTTCTCTAGAGGCATAATCATAAACATGTAAAATTCGGTTACCGGCATATAAATGTTTGAAAGATTGAATTGTATCAACATTTTGAAATCCTCCATCGAATACGGCAACATGAATTTTTTGACCCCATAATTTTTTATTGTGTAGAAATGGTAAATTCAACATAGAAGACTGAACTTGAGTCTGCCCATAATCCGACTTCTTCAATATTCCTGGTGTTAATTTATCCGATTTAGTGTAGGATGGAATCGTTACTTGACGTGACGAAGTTGACTTTGGTTCTTTTCCTTTAAAAATGCAGGATGAAGACTGAACAAAAGAAAATTTCTCAAAACTTGAGCTTGGAATACTGTCCAATGATTCAATGACGATACAATTTTTCCATTTTGAAGAACCGTGTAAGGTAATGTCACCTCTCAAGGTTAAAATCTGCTGAATGTATTTGGGATTTACAGGAATATCATCTTTACCGATAGCAATGCCTAATTTTTTTCTTTTTTCTAAGGTCTTCTTACTAAGCAAAGCTGAGGGGGTAGATAATTTACTCAGGTCCTTGTCCACGAAATAGACAGCATATTTGTAGATAACCTTATTTTGCGAAAATACCCCAGTGAGCCAAAAGGCACTAATAAAGAAAAGGAGAATAGATAATTTTGGTTCGATTGAATTAATCTTCTTCTTCCTCATCATCCTCATCTGGTTGATCGTAATCATCCTCTTCTTCATCGTCTCCCTCATCATCCATATCGTCTTTGTCTAATGGAATTTTATCAAAGTCATCTTCAAATTCTTCCTCTTCTTCATCAACAACAGGTTTAGCTTTAGGCATAATTTTGTTGATCTTGACGAGATAAATGACTTCCTCTGTTTCCCACATCAATGCATCCAATATTTCACCTGTTGGCGTCTTGATAGTTGTTAAATGGTTTATGTATCCATCAGGGAAATCGCGAAGGATTTGTTTCTTCTGTTCGATTGATAGTTTATCGTAACTAATAATTGCTCTTCTTTTCGACATACCGTAATGACTTATTCAGTGGGCAAAATTATATTTTTTGTTATCATAACAATGAAAACTTTTATTTTTTTTACTTTTTTTCTCATTCTGCAACTTTAAAGGAATTCAAAAGTGTCCTTAACTATGCCGGTTAATTTGTTCATAATAATTGAGTTCTAACGTTGAATTTGATTAATGGTCAAGATATTATCGGCACAATCAAAACAACTAATACTTTGCCTTGCTGCTTGTTTCGTGAAAATTAAAGTATCGTAACTTTCGTTTTTCGAGTTCTGAAATTGTCAATTATGGCACCAAGGGAAAAAAGCAAAGAGTAACGCCAAAAATCTTTATAGATTTTTTTCATGGAGAATAAAATTTTAATTTCGATATGTCCGTAAATTTAGGTTTCGCTTTCAAAAGAAGCAGCATCGATCAATAGGGAGAACTTAATGGACTTTCTCTAAAAATTCATTTTGGACTAAATATTAAGTTCTCATATTCCTTTTGAATCGGTATCTTTACCGGTGAAATGTCTAAAGTGAAATCAGCTTTTTTCTGCCAAGAATGTGGCTATGAAACTCCTAAATGGTTAGGAAAATGTCCTTCGTGTCAAAGCTGGACTTCATTCGTCGAAGAAAAAATTGAAAAGAATTCTGGGGTAAAAGCATTTTCCGTTTCTGATCAAAAAAGTAAGCCAACGTTAATTCAAGAAGTGGAGCAATCAGAAGAGTTTCGCTTACAATTTGAAGACAAAGAACTAAATACACTTTTGGGTGGCGGATTGGTGCCAGGATCAATTTTACTCTTGGGTGGTGAACCTGGGATTGGTAAAAGTACCTTGTTGCTTCAAATTGCAGTTCTTGAACAAAGGAAAGTATTGTATGTGTCCGGGGAGGAGAGTGACAAGCAAATTAGAATGCGAGCAGACAGAATTGGTATTAAAAATCAAGATTGTTATCTGCTTCCTGAAACAAATTTAAACACGATTCTCAACTATGCCCAAGAGATCAAACCCGAATTATTAGTCATCGATTCAATTCAAACCTTGTTTGATGGCAATCTCGAAAGTTCCCCAGGTAGTATTTCGCAAGTTCGTGAATGCACAGCTCAATTACTGCGTTTTGCAAAACAAACAGGAACGCCTGTTTTTCTTATCGGACACATTACAAAAGATGGGTCAATAGCCGGACCTAAGGTGCTGGAGCATATGGTAGATACCGTTTTACAATTTGAAGGAGACCGAAATCACCTGTATCGTTTGTTAAGGACTACTAAAAATCGTTTTGGGTCGACTAATGAACTTGGAATTTATGAAATGTTGGGAGCAGGATTACGTGCTGTAGATAACCCTTCTGAATTACTCATTAATCAAGACAATCAGCAATTGAGTGGAATAGCCATTGCGTCTACAATTGAAGGGTTACGACCACTTCAAATTGAAGTGCAAGCATTGGTGTCAACTGCAGCATATGGAACGCCTCAACGCTCCTCAACTGGATTTGATGCGAAGCGATTGAATATGCTTCTGGCGGTACTTGAGAAGAGGTGTGGCTTTAAATTAGCTTCAAAAGATGTTTTCCTAAATATTGCAGGAGGTATAAAGGTGGACGACCCTGCAACAGATTTAGCCGTTGCAATGGCTGTTTTGTCCTCAAATGCTGATTTGGCAATTCCAAAAACCATTGCTTTCGCTGCCGAAATTGGACTTTCTGGTGAGCTTAGACAAGTTCAACGACTAGAAAGCAGGGTAGCGGAAGCTGAAAAATTGGGATATGAAAAAATTATTGTTTCACGCCAGAGTAAAGAGAAAATCGAAAAAAATAGGCAGATTCAAATCATTCATTGCAGTAAAATAGAAGAAGTCGTTCGTAACGTATTTGGATAAAATGGGAAAACTAATTCTTGTACCTACTCCAATCGGAAATTTAGAAGACATTACGCTTCGTGCGTTAAACGTGCTGAAGTCATGTGACTGTATGTTTGCTGAAGATACAAGAGTCACCAAGAAATTGCTGGATCATTTTGAAATACAAAAGAAAACCTTTTCGTTTCATGCACACAACGAGCACAAAACTCTAGTGAGAACTCTTGAGATTATTTCACAAAATAATGTTACGGTATTGGTTTCAGATGCCGGCACACCAGGAATTTCAGATCCGGGATTTCTTTTAGTGAGAGAGTGTCTGAAAGAAGGAATTGAAGTGGAATGTCTACCCGGGCCTACTGCTCTAATCCCTGCATTGGTGGGTAGTGGTTTCCCTTGTGATCGATTTGTATTTGAAGGATTTCTCCCACACAAAAAAGGCAGAATGACCATTTTAAAAAGACTCTCTGAGGAAGAAAGAACTATTGTCTTATATGAATCTCCTCATCGATTGAAAAAATGCCTAGAACAAATGAAGGTTGATTTTGATTCGGATCGAGAAATATGTGTCGTACGCGAAATAAGTAAGAAGTTTGAAACTTTTCATCGAGGCACGCTTGCCGAGGTTAGCGACTATTTTGACAAGAATGAAGTCAAAGGTGAAATTGCAATTGTTATTAAAGGAAAACAATAATAGTCCTCTTTCGAAGCGGGAAAAAGTGTATTTTTGAAGGTGCAATTTTCATCCGTTATCGGTCAACAACACCTAAAGAACTTACTCATTCAAGAGGTTCAGAGTGGAAAGATTAGTCATGCTCAACTTTTTTATGGTGAACCCGGATATGGCGCATTGCCGCTAGCATTAGCCTTTGTACAATATCTCTTTTGTGAGAACAAACGAAACGATGATAGTTGTGGAGAATGTCATGCATGTAAAAAAGTAAAAGATTTACAGCATCCTGATCTTCATTTCAGTTTTCCTGTGGTGCAGTCGATTGGAAAAACGTCCGATGTATTCATTTCGGATTGGCGCAAACAAGTGTTGGATAATCCATATTTTGATTTATTTGAATGGACGAATCGCATTGATTCTAAGGGTAGAAAACCGATAATATCGGTTGAAGAAAGTAAAGAAATATTACGAAAATTAAGCCTAAAATCATTTGAAGGTGGATTCAAAGTTATGCTGATTTGGTTGGCTGATGAAATGAATGATCAGTGTTCGAATAAATTATTAAAAATTTTAGAAGAACCACCCAGCAATACCTTGTTTGTATTGGTAGCGGAATCACCAGAAAAACTTTTGATAACTATTCAGAGTAGAACACAAAAAATACTTGTTCCACGGATTGATTTAGATGATTTAAGTTCATTTTTAAGGTTCAATTTTTCCAAGAACAGTGCACAGGCTGATTCTATTTCTGCTTTTTCTGAAGGAAATTTTATAAAAGCGAAGGAATTGGCAGAAGAAAACGATTTGAAGCAATTGCATCGGGAACGATTTATTCAATTGATGAGGGTTTGCTATAAAAAAGATGTGATTCAGATGTTGGCCTGGGCTGAGGAAGTGTCGCAAGATGGTAAAGAAACCCAAAAGTTATTTATTCAATATGCCTTACATATGTTCCGTCAAAGTTTACTTCAAAACTACATGGGAGAAGAAATGATACGTGCATCAAGTGAAGAAAAGGTTTTTCTGAAAAATTTTGCGCCATTTATTACGGGAAAAAATATCCGCGAATTTATCACCTTACTTGACGATACCTATTATCATTTAGATCGGAATGCAAATACAAAAATCATGTTTACACAACTTTGCTTTCAAACGATGCGCTACATTCATTTGGGTTAGGAAAGTTTAAAGCAGGAAATTTCATTAAATTTACAAAAAATAGTTAGAAAGTATGGGATGTGCAAATTGCAGTACCGCATCAGATGGAACACCGAAAGGATGTAAAAACAACGGGACTTGCAGCAGTGGTGGATGTGATAAGTTAGAGGTATACGACTGGTTAGCGAATATAGCGTTACCGGCCGGTCAACAACCTTATGATATTGTGGAGGTAAGGTTTAAGAACTCTAGAAAAAGTTTTTACAGAAATGCCTCACAATTAGCGCTCTACGCAGGAGATATTGTTATTGTTGAAACTTCACCAGGGTATGATGTTGGTGTAGTATCTGTAACCGGTGAATTGGCAAGAATTCAAGTGAAGAAAAAGTCTCCCAATCTTAAGCCTCTGGAGATTCGAAAGATACTAAGAATTGCAAACCAAGAAGAAATTGATAAATGGATAAAAGGTAGATCCCTGGAGAAAGAGCTTATGTACAAGGCAAGAACCTTGGCGCTCAATTTGAATTTAGAAATGAAAATTTCGGATGTAGAATACCAAGGAGATTTATCGAAGGCAACTTTTTATTATACGGCGGAAGGAAGAGTAGATTTTCGTCAGTTGATAAAAGATATGGCCGATCATTTTAAGGTAAGAATTGAAATGCGACAAATTGGTTCTCGTCAGGAAGCTTCTCGACTTGGTGGCATTGGCTCTTGTGGAAGAGAGTTATGTTGCACCACTTGGTTGACCGATTTCAGGTCCGTCTCTACCTCAGCAGCAAGATACCAGCAATTGTCGTTGAATCCTCAAAAACTGGCTGGTCAATGTGGAAAATTAAAGTGTTGTTTAAATTATGAGTTGGACAGTTACTTGGATGCCATCAAGTCTTTCCCAAAAAATGACAACAAACTTCAAACTGAAAAAGGAGATGCGTATCACTTTAAAACGGATGTTTTTAAACGATTAATGTGGTATGGCTATCAAGGTGAAACTGGATTAATTGCACTTTCACCAGAACGTGTAAAGGAAATTGCGAAATTGAACAAAGAAGGCAAAAAACCCAAGGACTTAAATGATTTTGTAGAAAAGGTTGAGAAAGAAGTTGAAATTGGCTATTCAAATGTTGTTGGACAAGATTGCGTGAATAGATTTGAAAAATCCTTTTCTAAAAAAACGAATAATAAAAACAGAAACAAAAAGAGGAAAAATAACGCAAATCAAAATTCAAATCCTTCATGAAAACGTTTGGATTGTTAATGGTCTCGGTCTTGCTTTTTCTGGGTTGTCAGAGCGATGAAATTCCAGTTGGGGCTTATTCTTTCTCAGAAAACAAATGGGATCAGAAAGTAAAACCTAGTTTTGAATTAGAATTATCAGATACGGTCAGTGTATTTGACTTTTTTATCACCTTGAGAAATACAACGGATTACAAATACAGTAATTTGTTCATTTACGTTGAAGAAATTCCTCCTTTTGGCCCTTCTTACCGCACTCGACATGAAATTCCTATTGCAAACCCCGATGGTTCATGGATAGGAGATAAAACCGGAACAATAATTGAAAACAAATATTTAGTGAAACGTGGCAAAGTACCATTTATCGGTAAATACAAATACATTATTGAACAAGCCATNNAAAAAGCCATTACAGACCAGGAGGTTACGGAAGTTTTGGACATCTCTTTTCAAGTTAAAAAATTCGGACAATAAGTTGTGAATCCATACAGGTGCTTGAGTGAAGAGGAATTGAATCTTTTGGAAGATGAGTTTAAAGCATTTTTAATTGTCAATAATTTATTTTCTGAAGATTGGTTTAATTTAAATGTAGAAAATCCAGCAAAGGCAAGAGAGGTAGTTGAACTTTTCAGTAAAACAGTTTTTGATCAAATCATTTCTAACAGTAATTACCTAATCCTCCATTCACCGAAACTAATTCATCTTGTAAAGAAGGAAAATGAAACCCTCACTGCAATTTGGATTAAATTAAAACATTGTCATGTGAAAGATCTTTCGAAAATAACGGACGAGGATTGGAAAGCTGAAAATATAGAATGTTATACAGGTACAAAAACGACTAAAAACATCAATTTAGAGTGGTTTGAATTATTGGAATTAGGTTATCAAAAAACTAATGAATCCAATTGGCATAATTATCAAAAAAGAATAAAAGAGTTCTAGTTTTTTATCTAGGTTCTTAATTTGGAAATTATTTTTGAATGACTTATATTTGTTGTAAAATAATTTAATATGAGATCAATAGTCTTACTTTCTTTTTACATTACCACATCTCTAATTTTCAATTCATGTATAAAACCGGAGGTAATTCCTCCCCCAACCACTACTGTAGATTTAAATTGTAGTTTTTCAGGATTTATCAATGGAACAAATACTGAAATAACTCAGAATGTTCTCGGTTACAATGCATATGGGTCAAATGAAGCGATTCCTTTTCCTAGCCCTCAGTTATCAAGAAGATTATATTATTCGGAAATAAAATCTGCTGTTCAAAGTCAATCTATAAAGTTGTCACTAGGTTCCCAGCTTTGGGACGCAAGTGTATCTACCATTCCAAGTTTGACAATGTTTAACGATTTTCACTCGGTCAATGCAAATATGAATATACCTTTCAAAGATTATTCAACCTTAATTAGTTCAAATCCAGCTTCATTAGGAATGAACATCGAATATAGAGACAATAACAATGTACTATGGAAGAGTAAGGAAACCGATCCCGGACAAAGTGGCGTTTACACTATCCTAAAACAAGCTTCTGACAATTCTGGTGATTATTCTCTTTTTGAATGTTCTTTTTCATGCCTAGTATGGAAGTTTGATGAAACAACTCAATCTTTTGTAAATCCTGGAGTATCGATTCCTATTACTAACGCTAAATTCAAAGGTTGGTTCCTGAGATAAAAGGCAATAACAACACATGAACGATTCGTTGAAAATCGCGATAATTGGAGACTATAATTTTACCTATAATTCGCATCACGCAACGAATCTTTCACTAGATCACTGTGCTGATTTTCTGGAAGTTGAGGTTAATTATTATTGGATTAAAATCAACGAAGCCGTTCAATACAAACCTATTTATTTCGATCAATTCGATGGTATTTGGATTGCGCCAGGACCTTATCAAAATGTATTTTTTCTGAACGGAGTTTTTCGTTTGTTTATTGATCAAAAGATACCAATACTTGTTACAGGTGATGCATATCGATTATTCATAGAATACTTAATAAACTTACATCAGCTTAATCCGTATGGTGAAAAATTGATTTCTGAGAATTTGGTATCAGGAGCAAATTTTGAAAGAGTGAGTATTGTTCCAAAAACAAAAACATTTGAGCGTTTGTATGAAAATTTCAGCAATGTTGAATTGACCTCTTCTCGTTTTAGCCTTTATCCTCAGTTGCTCAACCAAATGAAGGAAGCTTTTATTGATGTTGAGGCAACGAATCAATTTGATGATCCGGAAATATTAAGTTTATCCAATCACCCATTTTTTCTTGCCTGTTCTTTCTGTCCTCAGATTTCTTCCACGCGAGATATTCCACATCCAATTATCTATACCTTTTTGAAATTTGCACAAGAAAGAAGTACACCTGTTTAGACAGGTAGAAATTCTTTAGAAGTGACATAATACAAATAGGCATTCACTGGTTTTGTGAAAATTTGTTCCAATGCACGCTGATACATTTTAAGTTGTGTTACATGCGAGGGTTTCGCAATACCGGTTTTAATTTCAATAACATTAACGTCTTTCTCGCTAACCCAAATTTTATCTGGTCGAATTAATATGTTCTCGTCTGCTAAAATATCAGTTTCGTTTAAGGTTTCAACAAGAGATCGACTTAGTCCTAACTCATCGGCTTTCTGTAAAAATACGTGAGCATCATGAATTAAACGGTCCTTAAATGAAGCCTCAATCTCTCCATTTTCAATTAATCTCTCCACGATCTCAGTCAATTCTATTGATGTTTCTACCTCAGCAATTACTAGATGAAAGGCAATTCCATATTGAATAGCAGAAGGTACAAGTTCCTCTCGTTGCTTTTGAAATACGATATCAGGATACCACAAACGATCACTTAAAGGTGAAGGATGAAAAAATGATACCTCTCTGCGTTTCTTTTTTTGAGAGATTGGTTTTAATTGTCGACCACCTGATTTGAAGTTGAGGTCATCAGAAGTGCTGGTAGGATTAGATAATTGCTGTAAACATTCATGTACGGTCGATCCCAATCCTTCACTACTGTATTCATTAAAACCATAAAGCCTGAATTCAGGTCTTGTCAACGCCACATATAATAAGTTTATCTTGTCCAAGGCGATTAACTCAAGTTCTTCCTTAGCAATTTCTTTAAGACAATCCACCGGCGAGTCTTTGGATAAGGCGGTGTAAAGAATTTTATCATCTGCCTCAACCAAATATTTACTTCCTGATTTTATGCCGGTATCAAAATTTAGAAATGGTAAAATGACCACAGGAAACTCTAAACCCTTTGATTTATGAATAGACATAATGTTTATTGCGCGATCTGTTTCTGGCAATACCAGTGCTAATTTCTCTTTTTTTAAGTCATAATAATCAAGAAAGTATCGGATATCACCTTCGTTTGTCAATTGAAATTCATATATAAAGTCTAATAGATGATGAACATATGGATCTTCTTCCTCTATCCAACTCATAGATTTTATAAACTGCAATACCAAGTCATAAACACTTTCATAGGTCACAAAAAAATTAGCACTGTCATTAAAATAGGTGGAAATAAATTTAGAATCATTAAACACTTTGATAGATTTTCCTTTGTGTACAATTTCTTTATCGAAAAAGGAAAGGTAGAGCGGAAGGTAATCTTCCTCATGCTTAAGTCTTAAAAAAGTCTCTGCGAATCGCTTTGCTTCTGTTTCGTTGTTTGGTTTTACCCTTCTTTTGAGATAAGAAATCATCAACTTAATCTTTAGATTATGTTGAACGAGAAGAGAATCTGAGGAAACAACTGCATATCCCTGTTCCGTAAGATAATTCGCAATATTGTTTCCTTGTGCATTTTTTTCTGTTAAAATGGCAATGTCACCAAGTTTAAAACCATCTTCAATACATTCATCAATTTTATTTTGAATTAAAGGGTAGAGTTCATCGTTTTTTAGCGCAATCTTTCGTGAGTTTATTTCGACCAAACCTGAATGTTCAGAGTTTATTTTTTGAGTAAAACTAGCGTAAAAATCGGCAGCTTTTGACGACATTTTTTCCTTAAGTAGACCGAAAAAATTATTATTAAAGGCAACGATTTCCTCGCTAGATCTGAAATTTACATCTAGATTTTTCAATTCACCCATTTTTTCAAAATAGGCGGACTTTAATGCTGTGGAAGGATTTTTTTCAGGATTATACAAGCCTGGTAACGAGACAAATTGTTCTGCTTTTCCATTGTTAAACCTGTAGATGGATTGTTTTGGGTCTCCAACAATGAGATTTTGATGTTCATGTCCAATTGACTCGTGTAAGAGTGGTATTAAGTTTAACCATTGCAGGCGCGACGTATCTTGAAATTCATCCAAAAGGAAATGATGCAATCGCGTACCCAGACGCTCATAAATATAAGGAGCTTCTTCTCCTTGAACTAGTGAACCAATCAGTTGGTTAAAGTCTGAAATCCGAATCAATTGCTGGTCTTTTTTCAAGGACGCAAGAGCTGAAGAGATTTCCTGTAAAAGCGCCATATTGAAGAAGTGCTCTTTGTATTTACTTAGTAACTGATACTGCGGCATTAAGGACAAATACCGTTCGTTTAATGCCAACAATTGCCGAGACAAGTACACATCAAATTTTGGTGACTCTTCATTTTTCTTACAAGCTTTAATAATTGATTTACCGAGGAAACTTCCTTTGTCTCTATCGAAATTAGGAAAGCGATTTATTTCTGCTAATTTCATAAAATCGTTATACGAATTCGATTTTTCATAAAAATCGGCAGGAGTATAATTAAAACTTGAAAAATAGGTATAAACTTCTTGACATTTTGAAACCATCTCAAGGTCCATTTGGCGTAATTGAGATTTGAGTTTTTTAAATTCATCGGTAGAAAAATCAATGGTTTGCAGTTGAGCCAATAATCGACTGTATTTTTCGTTACCAATAATGCTGGCAAAATCAATTAATTTATCTTTGAAATTCCATTTTTCACCATCTTCTAAATTAGTCAAGGCATAAAAATGAAGAAGGTTGGTGAGGTTTTGTTCATCGGGCAATCCGATTTTGCTCATCAACAATTCAATTACTTCCTCCAATAAGTCCTTTTCATTCATGATCACATCGAAATCTCCGGAGATATCCAAATCTCTACTAAAAGAACGTATAAGCTTAAGGTTGAATTTATCAATTGTCGAGACCTGAAAATCTTCATAGTTATGGAGGATTTCTCTAAAAGCAATTGATGCTCTTTGTTGCAATTCATCCTCTGTAATTTCCAATTTTTTTATGAGTTCAGCTTGTAAGAATTTTGCTTCGTCGTGTTTGTTTACCAATTGATAAAGACCATTTATGATGCGGTTCTTCATTTCAAGTGCGGCCTTATTTGTAAATGTCATCGCCACAATGGATCGAAACTTTTTCGTTGCTTGATTTGATTGGAGTAATATTTCGAGGTAAGTCAATACCAATCGAAAAGTTTTTCCACTTCCGGCGGAGGCACTGTAGACCAATAGAGGTTTAGATTTATTCATTTTAAAATCCTTTTTTGAACTCATGTGTTAAAGTTAGGAAATAATAAACTTTTGAATTAAATTTGTTAGTATGAGAATGTACGTATTAATTGCAGTAATTTCACTTTTTTCGCTTGTTTCATGTAAAAAAGATAATCCAGAGCCAGAGCCCGTGGTGAATTATTTAGAAATTAATATGTCGGCTGTTTACGGTGCAAATGGCACTGAGACTTTGCTTCTCGATTCAGTGTATACGACTCCTGAGGGATACAAAATAAAATTTACCGATATCAAATGTTATTTTACACTTCTCCAAAATGGTGGAACCCAGTTCACACAAGCTGCTTACTATGATTTGCGTGAAAAAGGTTCACAAGTTGTTAGCATTGAAGGAGATTACTTGAAATTTTCTTCTCTGCAAGGGGTTATAGGAGTAGATTCAAGTGTAAATCATGACGACCCTTCTGCGTTTCCAAACGACAGTCCTTTGAATATAAGTAATGCAGGCCCAATGCATTGGGGTTGGAATACAGGTTTTATTTTCTTTAATATTGAGGGCAAAGCAGATACCTTGATAGATGGAGCTAATAACCTGAACCACAGCTTTAGCTTTCATATTGGTACAGATGCATTCGCACGTCCGTTGAATTTTTCAAATTTAATTTGGACAGCGGTTGGTTCAAATACCCATATTACGCAATGGAAATTAAATATGCATAAGTTCCTTCATGAATTAAATCCCGTTGATCTCAAAACAGAGTTCCTCACCCATTCAGCAGCGGGTCAGCAAACATTAACAGAGAAAATCACCTCCAATTTCAGTCAAAGTATAAGTCCATTTTAATGAGAACCCTTATTTGTTGGTTGGCAATAACATTTATATTTTTTTCTTGTAGAAAGGATAATACGCGATACTTTCCAACACCTTATAATTTAGAGATTCCATCTCATTTTCCAGACATGATTATTCCGGCAGATAACCCAATGACAGTGGAAGGAGTTGAGTTAGGACGTTTTTTGTTTTACGAGAAAAGATTAAGTGGTGACAATACGCAAAGTTGTGCAAGTTGCCATTTGCCGTCAGCTTCATTTTCTGACCCAAATCAATATTCAACAGGAATTGATGGGATTCAAGGAACTCGCCATTCAATGGCATTGGTGAACTTGGGTTGGGAAGATTTCTTCTTTTGGGATGGAAGAAAAACAACGCTGGAAACACAAATTCTTGAACCCGTTCCCAATCCGATAGAAATGCACCAAAGTTGGAAACGGACAGTTGAAAAACTCAACGCTGATGTCAATTATCGAAATAGATTTTTCAAAGCTTTTGGAGAAGAAGGTATTGATTCAATTAAAGCCACAAAAGCTATTGCACAATTTATACGAACCTTGATTTCAGGTGATTCAAAGTATGATGTTATGTATAAATATGAGAATAATTTATCCTTGAATTCGTCAGAACAAGCTATCCTTCAAACCGTTGATGTGGAGGAATGGGCTGGATACGATTTATTCAAAAGTTTAAATGGAGCAGATTGTTTTCATTGCCACAATGGTCCGTTGATGCGCGTCAAGAAATTCTCAAACAATGGTTTAATGCCTAATTCAGTCGACGATAGAGGTAGAGCGGGTGTAACAAATAATCCTGAAGATAATTATAAGTTCAAAGTTCCAACCTTGAGAAACATTGCACTAACAGCTCCATACATGCACGACGGTAGGTTTGCTACTTTAGATGAAGTAATTGAACATTATTCAAGTGGCATACACATGAGCCCAACTATTGATCCTCTTATTGAATTTGGAAGTCAGGGTGGGGTTCAATTAGATGCTCAGGAAAAGTATTTACTCAAGAAGTTTTTATTAACCTTGACAGACCAAAAGTTCGTACTAAATCCAAATTTTCAAGATCCAAATTAACATGGCAGAGAAATCTAAACTTACTACTGAGGAAAAAGCGCTAAAGATTAATTTAACCAAGGATATTTACGNNCCTATGACATGAAGGTTTCTGATTCACTTTATGGTGAGGCATTACGTTACGTGTGTGAAGAACGGTTGATTACTATGTTAGAAAAAGAATACCAACATCTTTCACTAACGCTCCCGGGAAAACACAACGAATCGCGTTTTTTTGCTTTTTGCAATACCGTGGAATCCTTGAACTATCATAAAACAAATCAAGGTCAAGGTTGGGTGGGTATCCGCTTTCAATTGCATTTAAATGGGCCTGTAAATGATATTATTTTGCATATTAAAATGCACGATAACAGTCACAAGGCACAACAAGAATCCATAGGAATTCTGGGAGTTAATCTTATACACGCCGCATTTTTTCGTACAGATGATTTAAATGATTTTCTAGATGTATTGGTACAACGCCTGCCTCGTGAACGCATGGAAATTGACA
>DORI01000218.1:15918-23113 GCA_003512365.1 Crocinitomicaceae bacterium
TATGTGCACCTAGGTGCACATAGATATGATTGAAAAGGGTAGAAAAGCATTTTTGAAAGAAAAACGAGTTAAAGAAGAACGGTTAGATGTCATTTTTGAGCTTACTTTAAAAGATTTGACAGCAGATGGGAAAATTTCCGATAAAGATTTCATCGACCGTGCCGAGCTATTAAGTTCTTTAGGGTATACCGTGATGATTTCCAATTACTTGAAGCATTACAAAATGGTCGAGTATTTGGCGCCTATTGCCAAAGGAAATTTAATAGGTGTTATTTTGGGGGTATATAATTTACACAACATCTTCGACGAACGTTATTACGATAATTTGCCCGGTGGATTATTGGAGGCATTCGGTAGAGGTTTCGGTCACAATGTAAAGTTGTACGTGTACCCTGCTGTTAATGTGGAGGATGGAACACAGTATGATTTGGATAATATTGTACTTCCCAAAAATTTACAAGGTCTTGTTCAGTATATGAAAGACAACGATAAAATGACCTCTATTAAAGAATTTGATCGTGACCTTCTACATATTTTTTCTGATGACGTATTGATGAAAATAAAAGCAGGTGCGAGTAGTTGGGAGGATGATGTGCCGGAAGAAGTAGCAAAAGCCATTAAATTTTTCGAATTGTTCGGGTATCAACCGTCAAAAGTTATTTCTAATTAATGCCGCATATTAAAAATGCTTTTATTCGTTATCGGATCATAGACAGAATGATTCGAAATCGCTACAAGCCTTTTCCTTCCAAACAAGAAATGAGAGAAGCTTGTGAGGAAGCGTTATACGGAGATTCTCATGGAAATCATATTTGCGATTCTACCATCGAAAAGGATATGTTTGCCATGAAGATGGAACACGATGCTCCGATTCGCTATAGTAAGTCAAAAGGAGGTTATTTTTACGAGGACCCAGATTTTAGTATTAACGACATTGGTGGGTTGGCGATATTGCTTCTTTTCATACAGAAGAACCTTCAAAAGTGAGTGTGCAAGCCATGGAGGATAGCTGGATTTTAGAATTCTCTAAAACAGATATTGAATATCTTTTTTCAAAAGTAACTTCCCTTGAAAGATTGTTTCGAATAATGGCTCAACGCACACTAGCGGTGCTTCAAAAGAGATTTCTTATGACTATTTCAGCAAGCGCTGAGGATCGTTACCTTGAACTTATTTCACGACATCATGGTATTGAACAACTTGTTCCTCAACACCAAATCGCTTCGTACCTTGGAATACTACCTGAATCCTTAAGTAGGATGAAAAAACAAATCGTAGAAAAAGCTTCAAAAAAATAATATTTCCATTTTTTTTCGGTATTTTCGGCTTCCGAAATCGAAATTATTATGACTAGAATGAAAAGTACTTTGGTTGCCTTCCTTTTATTTGTTGGCTTCTTTGTTCGTGCCGATGAAGGCATGTGGTTTTTAATGCATATCGAACGTCTCAAATATAGAGATATGCAAAAACTTGGATTGCAGTTGACTGCAGAAGAAATTTACAGCATTAACAATAATAGTTTAAAGGATGCTATTTTACAATTCAATGGAGGATGTACTGCTGAGATTATTTCCAATCAAGGATTAATTTTAACTAATCATCATTGCGGATACGATGCCATAGCAGAATTATCGACTCCTGAAAATGACTACCTAACTAATGGATGGTGGGCAAAAACCAAAGCAGAAGAAATGAAGCCAAATTCTTTATTTGTGAGATTTTTCGTGAGAATGGATGATTGTACAATAAGAATTAAAAGACGATTACGTGGGGTTGATACTGAGGAGGAAAGAGAAAAAATAATAAAGGAAGAAATAACCTTAATCGAAAAAGAAAACAGTGAAAATGGAAAATATGTTGTTTCAGTAAAATCGTTTTTTCAGGGCAACGAATTTTATTATTTCGTGTACAAAGACTACAAGGATGTGAGACTCGTTGGTACGCCTCCAAGCAGTATCGGAAAATTTGGTGGGGATACTGATAATTGGGAATGGCCAAGACATACAGGTGATTTTTCAATGTTTAGAATTTATTCAGATGAAAATGGAAATCCGGCCGAATATTCTGAAAAAAATATTCCACTAACTACAAAATATCATTTACCAATCAATATTTCTGGAGTTAAACCAGGAGATTTTGCCATGATTTTAGGCTACCCAGGTAGAACGAATAGATGGTTGCCTTCTGGCGGAATAAACCAAAACTTAGAATATGCTTATCCTGCATGGGTTGAGGCTTCCAAAACTGCAATGGATGCAATGAAGAAAAATATGGATCTTGATGATAAAGTCAGACTTAATTACGCTTCAAAATACGCCAGTCTGGCTAATTATTGGAAAAACAGACAAGGAATGATTGATGCGCTCAAAAAATTTGAGACTGCAAAAATCAAATCGATTAATGAAGAGACATTCGATGAATGGGCCTCGAAAGAAGAAAACAATGAATACAGCGGCCTAACGAATACTCTAAATAAATATTACGACTATACCAACGAAAAGTCTCGTCATGACAATTACTTAATGGTTTTAATGAGAGCATCTTCAATTGCTGTACTTTCCAGAACATTAAACACAAAGATTGAATCATATACCAAGGCGAATAAAAAAGAAAGAGAAAATCTCAAAAAAGAATTAGTTA
This sequence comes from Crocinitomicaceae bacterium, assembly GCA_003512365.1. Lineage (GTDB taxonomy): Bacteria > Bacteroidota > Bacteroidia > Flavobacteriales_D > Crocinitomicaceae > UBA952. The sequence goes on from DORI01000218.1 coordinate 18,559, forward strand.
AGACCATAAACGAATTTTATTTGTCGATAGATATAAATACCGAAAAGAAAATACTAACTGATGGGATTTTATTATATTATTCGAAATCACAGAAATATCCAAAAATAAAGCAATTAGATAGCCTTCTTGGTTCATCAAAACGAGATTTCGGGTTGTTTGTAGAGAACTTATTTAAAAATTCAATTTATTCCTCGGAAAAAAGATTATTAAAATTTATTAAAAAACCAAATTATGAGGAACTCTCTAAAGATCCAATAATTTCATTATCGAGGGAACTAATTTCTCAATTAAACTATCGTTCGGATGAGTTTATAGAGATTCAAAATCTTTATAATGCAGCATATAGAAAATTCGTTGAGGGAATGCGAGTTTCACAAATCAGTACTATCCTATACCCTGATGCGAATAGCACATTACGTCTTACATACGGAAAGGTAAGTCCGTTGCCTCCTGACAAAAGAAATGATGCAAGAATAAATTACTATACAACTTTACAAGGGACAATTAATAAATACAAACCAAATGATGAAGAATTTGACCTGCCAAAACGACTTATTGAGTTAAATGATAAAAAAGATTTTGGTGAATACGCAGACAAAGGTGGGTATATGCCAGTTAATTTCTTAACAGATAATGATATCACAGGAGGAAATTCAGGTTCACCCGTGTTAAATGGAAAAGGTGAACTTATTGGTTTGGCTTTCGATGGAAATATTGAAGCAATGGCCGGTGATGTTATATTCGATACGAAGTTGCAAAAAACAATTAATGTGGACATACGCTATGTGTTATTTATAATCGATAAATATGCTGGTGCAAAACACATTGTAGATGAAATGACAATAATTAGATAATTTTAAGGCTCTGAAAGGAGCCTTTTTTTTGCTATGAAATTTATTCTTTATGATGGACATTGTACGCGTTGCAATCGCTTTGCTTCATTCATTGAAAAAAGAGTAGACCAATCCGAACTTTCTTTACTGCCTTTAGCATCAGAAGAAGGGATAGTTTTATTAAAAAAATGTAAGCTTCCTGAAAACTTTCAAGAATCCGTAGTTTTTATAGAAGATAATCAAGCACATATCAATTCTTCGGCAACTTTATATTGTATCATTTCACTTAAAAAATGGTGGAGAATTGCTTATGTAGGTTTCTTAATTCCCTTGTTTATTAGAGATTTCATATACATGCAAATCGCAAAAAGAAGAAAAAAGAATGTATGTGAAATTTAAGCTATCTAGAAAAATTGTTCATAAAATTCAACCAAATAAGTAAAAAATAAAATTTGCAATCTGAATACTTCGGTTCAATGTATTAACTTTGTGTCCCGTAGTTACACAAATCATTTATGTCCAATTCAACCAAGTATATTTTCGTAACCGGGGGAGTAACTTCTTCATTGGGTAAGGGAATTATCTCTGCTTCTTTAGCAAAGTTACTTCAAGCTCGAGGCTATTCAACAACAATTCAAAAACTTGATCCATATATCAATATTGATCCGGGAACGCTAAATCCTTATGAGCACGGTGAATGTTTTGTAACAGACGATGGAGCGGAAACGGATTTAGACCTCGGTCACTACGAGCGCTTTTTAAATGTGCCTACTTCACAAGCAAACAACGTAACAACCGGTAGAATTTATCAAGCCGTAATTGAAAAGGAACGAAGAGGAGATTATTTAGGAAAAACTGTACAAGTTATTCCTCACATAACCGATGAAATAAAAGATCGAATTCAATTGCTTGCTCAGTATGGTAAATTTGATATTATTATCACTGAAATTGGAGGGACCGTTGGAGATATTGAATCTCTTCCATACGTTGAAGCGGTCCGCCAAATGTTGTGGGAGAATGAAAACGACTGCATAGTTGTACACCTTACGCTAGTCCCATACCTTTCTGCGGCTGGGGAATTGAAAACTAAACCCACACAGCATTCTGTCAAACAAATGATGGAACTTGGGGTTCAACCTGATATTTTATGTTGTAGAACAGAGCATGAATTAGATTTAAACCTGCGTCGAAAAATTGCGAAATTCTGCAATGTCTCTATGAATGCAGTGATCGAAGCAAAAGATGCAGAATCGATTTATGATGTTCCATTGTTAATGCAGACTGAGGAATTAGACAAGGTAGTTTTAGATAAATTAGGCCTACCAAAGAAAGCGACTCCTAACCTATCCAATTGGAAAAACTTTCTAGACAAGTTGAAAAATCCAACTTCTGAAGTAACAATAGGTTTAGTTGGGAAATATGTAGAACTTAAAGATTCATATAAATCAATTAGTGAGGCATTTATCCATGCAGGAGTTGCAAATGAAACAAGGGTCAATTTGAAGTGGATTCATTCAGAGTCGTTGACAAAACAAAATATAGAATCTGAACTCGGAAATTTAGATGGAATATTGGTAGCGCCAGGTTTCGGAACCAGGGGAATATCCGGAAAAATTGAAGCCGTTCAATTTGCTCGTATTAATAATATTCCATTTTTTGGAATTTGCTTAGGAATGCAATGTGCTGTTATTGAGTTCGCTCGAAATGTATTAGGCATGGAGGATGCACATACAACCGAAATTTCCGAAGACACCAATTTTCCTGTTATTTCCATGATGGAAGAACAGAAGAAAATCTCAAATTTTGGAGGCACCATGCGACTTGGAGCATACAAATGTCAACTAAAACCAAAAACCAAAAGTACCTTGGCATATGGTTCAGAGAATATTATTGAACGACATCGTCATCGTTACGAGTTTAATTCACAATACCTTGCTCAATTTGAAAAAGCTGGAATGAAAGCGACTGGAAAAAATCCAGAGACAGGTCTCGTGGAAGTTGTAGAAATTCCTAATCACCCGTGGTTTGTTGGAGTTCAATTTCACCCAGAATATAAAAGTACTGTAGCAAAACCACATCCGTTATTCGTTGCATTTGTAGATGCAGCAATTCAACATAAAAATCAATAATTAGAAATGGATCGTAATACCCTTACCGGACTTGTTTTGATTGGATTACTTCTTGTAGGTCTATCCTTGTATAATCAATATGAACAAACCGAACAAGCTGAAAAAGAGCAACAAGAACAAGTTGAAATTGATAAAAACAAACCTAAAAACACAGCCTCTGAGAATAAAAAAACAGTAGCAGATACTACCAAAAAAGATACGCTAACAACACCTGTAAAGGATGTTAAGACTGTTAAAACAGGGAAACTTGTAAGAAAAGAAACGGATAAGTTTATTATTGATTTCAATACGAAAGGCGGGACAGTTGCTGCTGTTTACCTAAAGGACTACAGGAGTTACGACGATTACAAAGAAAACAAAGCAGCTCCATTATGTCTTTTTAGAAGTGGAGACCATAGCAACACGCTTTCCTTTCCTTATGGTAAAACGCAATTCAACGCAACTGATTCCGTTTGGATTATTTCTTCTGAAACTTCATCGAAAATTATATTCGAGTTATCCTTTCCCGACGGCAAAGTTCACCAATCATATTCCTTAAAAAATGGTGCTTTTGATCTTGATTATGATGTTCAACTCATTGGTTTACCAAATGTAGCAAGAGGTAATGTAAATTTATTGTGGGGCGCATCGTTTTTAAGAACTGAAAGACTTTTTACAGAGCAAAGGAGAGTTACAACTGTTTGCTACAACCAAGCAGAAGAAGGATTTGACTACTTGAGTGAGTCTAGTGATGATTACGCTGAAGCTGAGGATGATATCACGTGGGTAGCATACAAACAAAGTTACTTTTCGTCAATTTTAAAACCTTCAAAACCTTTTTTGAAAGGTGGATCAAACTTAAAAGTGGAAACATATGGCGAAGGGCATGCACGAGAATTTTCCCACTTAAAAGAGTTTTATTCAAAACTAAATTTGAATTTCGAAAACGATAAAGCATCGTTTAATTGGTATTTTGGACCAAATGATTACGACGTTTTAGCTTCCTACGATCATGGATACGACGACATATTAAATTATGGATGGGGATTGTTTAGGTGGATAAACATTTATGCAGTTCAACCAATTTTTAAATTGTTAGTTAACGGCGGAATCGGTGTTGGAGTAGCAATCTTGTTACTTACAATTATCCTAAAACTTTTATTGATGCCAATTCAATGGAAAATGTTTGTTTCTTCTGTGAAAATGAAAATTTTACGCCCTGAAATTGAAGCGTTGAATACCAAATTCCCGAACAAGGAAGACGCCATGAAAAAGCAGATGGAAATGATGAATTTGTATCGTGATTCTGGAGCGAGTCCGTTAGCTGGATGTATACCAATGCTAATTCAAATGCCTATATTGTTAGCAGTTTTTCGCTTTTTCCCGGCGGCATTTGAACTAAGGCAGCAACCATTTCTTTGGGCTGAAGACTTATCATCCTACGATTCTATTGTAGATTTCGGTTTTAAAATTCCATTGTATGGTGATCATATTTCATTATTCACACTATTAATGGCCGCAACAACATTGGTTTATACCTTTATGAATAGCGGAAATATGCAGCAACCTACTCAACCTGGTATGCCAAACATGAAAGTTATCATGTATATTTTC
>DORI01000233.1 GCA_003512365.1 Crocinitomicaceae bacterium
CCAAAAACGAGTTTTACCCGGGAGATTATTTTCGTCATGTCGTGAACTTTCAAGATTCCTTTCCAGAACGCGTGAATGATACCATCGCAGCACACAAGCACAAAACAATTCAACGGCTTATTAAGGGAGGGGATCATTTCTATTCCTATTTATATACTGCTTTACTTTTGCGACAATATCAATCGCAATGGGAACGTGCTGGATTCAGCCTTGCTAATCGACCTGATGTTCTCGGAACTTTGTTTAATTTAGGTTATGAAAAAAGTAAACCTAAAAAAGATCCGCAAGTTGGAGGATCCTTATTCGTAATTGGTGAAAAAGAATATACCTTTGGAGGAATTTGTTTTGAATTTTACTATTCAGGAGAATTACAAAAAGAATTCCCCATTACAGGTAGAGGGTTTATCCCAGTAAAAGAACTAGAAGAAAACAACAAAGAATTTCTAGCTAATAAGAAGAAAAAAGAAGAAGAGGATAAAAAAGCAAAAGAAAAAGCCAAAAAGGAAGCGGCAATCTAATTAGGAATTTTTAGAATTTGACCTATTTGAATTGTATTGGAGCGAAGATTATTAGTTTTTTTTAATTGCGATACAGAAATATGATATTTAGCTGCAATTCCAGATAAAGATTCCCCAGATTTAACTTTATAGTATTTATACCTTGGTTTCGTAACAGTTTTCACTTGTAATTTTGGTTGTGAGATGGTATATTCAGTAGCACTCACTTTATTTTCTTCTGTATGAGAACTATCAATTAATACACTTTCAATTTTTGAAGCATCAAACGTACCATATTTATAGAAATGCTGTCGAATATTCACCGAACCTTTAAAATCACACAACTGATTGCCGTTCCAATCATAATAAACCCTCACATTTTCGTTGAATTCCAAAAATTTATGAGCACTCATTCCATCGTAAATTCGATGCATTCTTGGCAATTGCTTTGAGACAGCAGAAAGACCTCCACCAGCAGAACCTCGACTATCTACTCGCACATATGATTTTCCATCTGTACTTGGACCTAAGACGGCAAACCAATATACTTTTAAGGTAACTGGATTAATTTGAATATAAAGATTTTTAATGTCAGAATGAAAACCTTTGTTGCGAATTTCTTCAAGTCCCTTGTTAATTTTCACATTTAAATATCCTCCAAAACGGTCCATTCTTCTCGCATTGAATGAATGAAGCGCATCATAGGTATATGGAATACCCTGAGCACAAAACGAATCGCAAACTAAAATATCATTTATTCCTAAACTAATAGTGTCTCGGTTAATTTTCTTAAAGCGAAATGAATAGATTTCAGGAATCTTTGTGCTATCACTCGGTTCTGTTCCACTTGTGTAGCTCAACTGAGAGAAAAGTTGATTTGTTATTAAATAAATCAGCGAAAAGAAGAAAATTTTGAAATTATAAACTCTTATCATTCTAAACTGAATACTCCCAAAAATACGACCAAATCCATTCCAAATAACGATTATTCTTAAGTTTAACCTAATTTTTAACTTTTAATAGTAATTAAATTGTAACGAAATCAATTAAACTCGTTAGAAAGTGCGTCATCAAGACTTTTTTAATCAACATTAAAAATGCCAACCGATCTGACAAGGCACGGTGGAAAAAAGATGTGAAGCAACTGCTTAAAAATAATATGGCTTCCCTCCTCTTCTCTTGATGTTATTGGTAATAGTAAATATTTTTACATGATGAATAGAACAATAGACAACAACATTGAGGTAATTGAACCGGAAGTTAAAATTGAGGTTAAACAAGAAATCTTAGAGGAAAAACAAGTAATCATTCATTGTTCGATATATTGCACTCCTGGCATGTCAGTCCGAATATGGAAGTCTACTTTCCTACTTACCGAGGATGGGCAGCGTATTCCGCTACTATTTTGGGATGGCATATCCTTGTTTCCAGAGTGGACGCCAATTTTTCATAAAGGAAACTTTCAATTTACGTTAATATTTGCTGGTCTGTCCTCTGATTGTAAAGTCTTTTCACTCATTGAAGAAATTAACCAACCAGGTGGGTTCTATGTAGGAAATATTCGTAGAAATAAAACAGATGTTTACCGTGTGGAAATTTAGTCGGCGCTAATTAATCCCTCTAATTTGATCCAACTTTAGCTAATCTGGCAAAAATTATCTTAATTATCTTTTGGGTCAACTGTTCCTTAATTGGAGTCTTATCAGTATTATTAAATCATTCTATATTTTTAATATTCGCGAAGGTTTTGGTTTTTCAGTCCATATGCCAAATTAAAAGACTACAAATAACACAATTTGACATTTTTTTTCTGAGAAAGTAAACTTGACTAATCGAAAATAAAGATTTGATGAAAAAGAAATTTTATTTCGATCTATTAAAAAAAATGTACCAACACAAAATCAAACCGATAAAAAACCAATTGAAATTCCAAATTTAATTGTACTTATCAATACCCAAAAATTAACAAATAACTTTTAACTTTGCATACCAAATTATTTAAAACAAACATAGTATGCACCTGTGGAATACGTTAAATAAGGAGGAATTGGAAATGCATTTGCGTGAGGTAGGCCATGAATTTGTCACCATCTCGTTTTATCAATACGCAAAGATTGTCAATCCTCGGTTATTTAGAGATCACCTTTTCTTGATGTGGTCAAAATTAGATGTAGTCGGTCGGACTTACGTAGCTAAAGAAGGAATCAATGCTCAAATTGCTGTTCCAACTAAAAATCTCGCTCAATTTCGGGAGGAATTGTATGAAATTGATTTTCTGAAAGGCATTCGCTTGAATTTTGCCGTTGACGAAAGTGAAGCAGAATTTCCATTTTTGAAATTGAAAATCAAGGTTCGAGATAAAATTCTAGCTGATGGGTTGAACGACGAGTCCTTCGATGTTACAAACAAAGGAATTCACTTAAATGCTGAAGAATTTAATAAGCTAACTGACGCGGAAGAAACAATATTGATTGACTTTAGAAATCATTACGAATCGGAAGTGGGCCATTTTAAAGGTGCCATCTTACCTGATGTTGACACATTTCGTGAATCACTACCTTTCATTGAAGAAACGTATTTAAAAGGAAACGAAGACAAGAATATTGTGATGTATTGCACTGGAGGTATTCGCTGTGAAAAAGCTTCTGCTTGGTTTAAACACAAAGGCTTTAAAAATGTACATCAATTGGAAGGTGGTATTATAAAGTATGCAAATGATTGCAAGGAAAAAGGACTTGAAAATAAATTCATAGGGAAAAATTTTGTTTTCGACGAACGAAGAGGAGAAAGAATTTCAGAGGATATAATCTCGGTTTGTCATCAATGTGGAGCGCCTGCGGATGTTCATACCAATTGTTTAAACGATGCTTGTCATTTACTTTTCATCCAATGCCACGCCTGCAAAGAAAAAATGGAGAATTGTTGCTCAGACGAATGCCTCGAAATGATTCATTTACCTGAGGAAGTTCAAAAAGAACGAAGAAAAGGGCTCAACAACAGTAATAAAATCTTTAAAAAAGGAAGATCAGAAAAACTAAAATTTAAATCTAATAACGAAAAACCTTTACCTTTGATAGAACAATTAAAACAAGAGGAAGGTGTGGTTAGCAATAAATTGGACTGTTGATTCTCAACTAATAGAAGGCCTTAAAACGCCTAATTTATATGGATTACTTTTTGTTGGTGGGCTGACATGCGGCTATTTCGTTGTGAACGCTATGTTTAAAAAAGAAGGGATGCCTGAAAAATCAATGGATCAGCTCGTACTTTACATGGTACTTTCCACGATTATCGGTGCTCGACTTGGGCATGTGTTTTTCTATGGTCCGTATTGGGGTCCGGAAGGTTATTTTAGCAATCCAGGTGAAATTATCAAAGTTTGGGAGGGAGGGCTCGCCAGTCATGGTGCAGCAGTAGCGATTCTTGTTGCGCTTTGGTATTATTCTCGCAAGGTTGTAAACAAGCCATATTTATGGATACTAGATCGGATTGCACCTGCCATTGCCATCGCTGGATGCTTTATTCGATTAGGAAATTTAGTAAATCACGAAATTGTAGGGGACCCAACCGATGTTCCATGGGCGTTTAGTTTTCAGTTTTATTACAACGAAGAAATTGGAAATTTCGACCCAACTCCTAGACATCCTGCTCAACTGTATGAGGCCATTTTATACTTATTGTCATTTATTACACTGATGTATATGTACTGGAAACTGGAAAAATGGAAGCAACCAGGTGTTGTTTTTGGTTTTTTCTTAATTTTTATTTTCGGCGCACGTTTTCTTGTAGAATTCGTTAAGCTAGGTCAAACTGCCAACGACGATTCTATTTCTGTTTCTACTGGACTTAATACAGGGCAATGGTTGAGTATCCCGTTGGTTCTCGCAGGAATTTATTTACTTTATCGTTCAAAAAAAGTTAGCCATGAAAATTAACGCTATTTGCTCTATTCTAATTTCGGTTGTTCTATACTCTTGTGGAACTGATAACAATTCAGGTACAGGTGAAAATAATCAAAATAAATCGGCAAGTACTGAAGCTGCCATATCAGCATCGGAAAAAGAACCTGAAGGTATTGAAATTGGAAAAATAAAAATAATACTTAAAGGTGTGGACGGTTCTGAGGAATCTTGGATCGACTATATGTTTTACAAGTCTGATAAACTAGACGCGGAATACAAGAGAACAGTTAATGAGATAATCCATTCCAACCTCTACACCAATTTTGAAGGAAATAGAAAAAATGCCAAAGCTGAAATCAGTAAAAGGGATTTTCAGCAATCCTTGGAAAAATTCGAGAAAGATTACAAAGATCTCCTGAATGAGACAGAAGGCGAACCATTCTCGACAATGCCCTGGAACATGACACAAACATTCAAAATAGATACAACACTCATTTCCTACATTCAATTAGAGTGCTCCTACGCAGATTACACAGGGGGAGCGCATGGAAACTATGGGACTTCAAAATTTATTATAGATCGCACTACAGGAAAACAACTCACCGTATCAGATTTAGTAACGAGTACAAGAGAATTAAACAAACTAGTAGAGAAATATTTGAGAAAGGCCTATAAAATTCCGAATGGACAACGTTTGGATGAATTTGGTCTTTTTGAAAATGCCATAGAAGCAAATAATAATTTTTATTTCGACGCTAAAAATAACACCTTGAGCTTCGACTACAACCCTTATGAAATCGGACCATATTCAATGGGAATGGTGTCAGTTCCAATTGATATTGATGCCTTAAATTCTATCTTAAAAATAAAGTTCGAATAGAAAGTGTAATTTTGACATTAAGTATTTTAGTAATTTCCTTTTATATTTGTAATCTAAAATTGAAGAATGGCGACAAAAGAAGCTAAAGCGAGTGATAAAAAACCGATTAAAACTGTAGATAAAACAGCGAAATTTGGTAAAGAGACATACGTTAAGTGGTATCGTGATATGCTACTTATTCGAAAGTTTGAAGAGAAGACTGGTCAATTGTACATTCAACAGAAATTCGGAGGGTTTTGTCATTTATATATTGGACAAGAGGCTATTGCCGTTGGAACTGCTAGCGCTTGTCGACCGACAGATAAACATATGACGGCATACAGGGATCACGCACATCCGATTGCATTGGGAACTGACCCAAGAGTTTTAATGGCTGAACTTTACGGAAGATCAACGGGTTGTTCCAAGGGTAAAGGAGGATCCATGCACTTTTTTGACAAATCCAAAAACTTCATGGGAGGTCACGGAATTGTAGGTGCGCAAATTCCAATGGGTGCCGGTGTTGCCTTTGCTGAAATGTACAATGGTACGGAAAACGTGGCATTTGTTTCCATGGGTGATGGCGCTGTCCGTCAAGGTGCTCTTCACGAAACTTTCAACATGGCGATGTTGTGGAAAATTCCTGTAATATTCATTATTGAAAACAATAATTACGCAATGGGAACATCCGTTGAACGCACAACCAATGTGACGGATTTATCAAAAATTGGACTTTCGTATGAAATGCCTTCAAAGATTGTGAATGGAATGAGTCCGGAAGATGTGCACAATGCCATTGAGGAAGCAGCAAACCGCGCACGCCGAGGTGATGGACCTACCCTTCTCGACATTCGAACATATCGATATAAAGGTCACTCCATGTCTGATCCTCAAAAATATAGATCTAAAGAGGAAGTTAATCAATGGATGGAGAAAGATCCAATTGAACATTGTTTGGACGTCATTACTAAAAATAAATGGCTATCCAAAAAAGAAGTGGAAGAAATTGAAGCTTGGGTGAAAAAAGAAGTAGATGAATCCGTAGAATTCGCGGAAAATTCTCCTTATCCTGAAGCACATGAGATTTACGAAGACGTTTACACGCAACAAGATTACCCTTACATTAAAGAATATTTAGCATAGAAAGATATGGCAGAAATCGTATACATGCCCAAGTTGAGCGACACCATGACAGAAGGTGTTGTTGCTGCATGGAATAAAAAAGTTGGTGACGCTGTTAAATCAGGTGAAGTACTGGCTGAAATTGAAACAGACAAAGCCACCATGGAATTCGAATCATTCTTTGATGGCGTATTATTGCACATTGGTGTAGAGGTTGGAAAATCCGCTCCAGTAAATACTGTTCTTGCTATCATTGGTCAAGCAGGCGAAGATGTAACTTCCCTCCTTTCGTCAAGTCCCGAGCCTGTAGCTTCCGTTAAGGAAGCTGAAAAACCTTCAGCTCAGCCCAATCCTGTAGCGCCTGCAGCATCGCCTGTTACAGAAAAATCTACTTCCCAAGTTGTAACCCCAGCAGCTTCTTCTTCGAATGGGCGTATTTTTGCTTCTCCATTAGCTAAAAAATTAGCAGAAGTGAAGGGAATTGATATTGGATTTGTTTCTGGAACTGGTGATGGAGGTAGAATTACCAAAAGAGATGTTGATCATTACACGCCTTACACTCCAGCAGAGAGAACATTCACCGCAGCACCTGTAGGACAAGAATCTTTTACAGATGAGCCAATTTCTCAAATGCGAAAAACGATCGCGCGTCGCTTGTCAGAAAGTAAATTTACAGCACCACATTTTTACCTGACTTTGGATATTAACATGGACAATGCGATTGCAGCAAGAAAGTCTTTAAATTCCATAGATGGAGTAAAAGTTTCATTTAATGACATGGTCATTAAATCGGTAGCTCACGCATTAAAACAACACCCAACAGTAAACAGTGCTTGGCTTGGAGATGTAATTCGAAGAAATCAGCATGTTCACATAGGGGTAGCAGTAGCAGTTGACGAAGGTTTACTTGTTCCTGTTATTCGTTTTGCTGATAGCAAAGGATTAACTCAAATTTCTTCTGAAGTAAGAGATTATGCGCAGCGAGCAAAAGATAAAAAACTTCAACCATCAGATTGGGAAGGTAATACATTCACAATTTCCAACCTAGGAATGTTTGGTGTTGAGGCCTTTACTGCAATTGTAAACCCTCCTGATAGCTGTATTTTGGCTGTCGGGGGAATTAAAGAGGTTCCCGTTGTTAAAAATGGTCAAGTTGTTCCTGGAAATGTTATGAAAGTTACACTTTCTTGCGATCACAGAGTGGTGGATGGAGCTTCTGGCGCGGCATTTTTACAAACCTTCAAATATTACATGGAAAACCCTGTTTCTATGCTTTTATAATTAACAATCTTAAGATGAGTTATCAACATTTTTAACATTCATTTAGAAATTGATTTAATTTTAAGTTCCGACTATTCGGGATTTTTATTTTATACTATTTGATTGAATATGTTAAAACTCTTCACTTTAAGTCGAATCACTTCTTTTTTTAGCATTCTGCTCTCAACCTTTTTATCGTTTTCACAAGCGACAATAAAAATTACAGTTACATCTGTTCAAACTTCTTCTTCAGTTGATTGTGACAATCTTTTATTTGATGTAACCGGACAAAGTGATTTTGTTTGGGAATATACTGCGACTGATAATACGTTGGGATACTCTAATAATAGTCCAGCTTTATTCGGTATTTATAATTTTAATTATACAAATACAAGTGGGAACGGTCCAATAAATTTTGCAGCAAATGCTTTGTTTTTTGATCGGCAATATATTTGTCCATCAGATGTGCCAACTTCGATAAATTTAGCATGGGAGGCCTATGAAAATGATGATGCTGGAAACTATGATATTGTAGGTAATACTGATGGTGAGACAGGATTACAAAATGTAATTATGGCTGTTCCTGCTTCTACAGGAACAGCAAATTATAGTTTTTCGGCAAGTGGATCTGCTGGTTGTCCTTCAACGGTTAATTATATTATAAATTTAAGTATTCAACGTATCGATTTCGCGCCAACAGTAATTATTCTTCCCGACAATATTTGCGATGCACAAGCTGTAAATTTGAATACGTCCTATAACATTGCACTTTGTCAAAGTAATACGCTAGAGTCAAATGAACCGCGCGCGGGCGATGTTAACACTAATCAATCGTCTGCATGGTTCAAGTTTTTAGCGCCTTCATCAGGAGAAGTTACGATCACAACCGATTTGGGAGGGACAGAAATTGGTACTTATTTTCAAATCTATCACGCCGCTGATGGCGGTGCATGCACTGCAGGTTTGCAACCGCTTACCGGAGCAGTTATTAAAAATAAATTCGATTATTTGTCACACATTGAATTTTCAGATGGCGTTGATTTATTAGGTGTAGATCCCGAAGCAGAATTAACCCTTAATTCTTGTAATCCAGTCCCCTTAATAAGCTATCAAAAATTAATTGCAGGAGAAACTTATTATGTTCAGTTAACCGGTGACGACAATCAAGCAGGATTAGTTGAAGTTCGAGTAAACAGTGGCGGAAGTGGTTCAGGAGGAGATTCAGAAGACATCCCTTGTTTGAGTCCTGCTGCAACAATTGGTACAACAGTAATAAGCACAAGTAGCGGAGCAGCTTCTGTAACCTTAGATTTCGGTTGCGCTTATGATGGCGGTAATGCTTATGCAGAAACGGGTTCTCCGCATACAGATAATAATCCTGAGAACTATCATGCCTATGATTACGATCATGTTGCAGCTAATAATCCAGTTGTAAATGAATCGGTTTGGTTGAACTTTATAGCTCCTAATAGCGGAAGAATCACTTTCGAATCTGATTATCAAGATGCTCTCTATGGTGAAAACAATGCTCTATTCGGGTTTGATAAGAGTTTTTCTCCGGGTATTCCTTCTGATTACTCTTGTGCTAATTTAGAAATAATTGCTGAGGATGAGGGTGGTACAAATAGCTTTCTAGGAGGTGACCCAAGCGCTTTAATAATACAACGATGTCTCGAACCTGGTTATCGATACTATGGTATGGTTGACCCTTCTGACAACTTAACTCCATTAAGCACACAATCTATTAAATCTTGGTTATTTGACCCNNTTGACCCAAGTGTGTCTGATCCAACGTTAAATTCACCTGGTAATGACATCTTATGTTTGACTTTGCAAAATCCTCTTTATGAGGTACCCGTAATTTTAGCAGGAACCAACCCAACTTTCCAAGCTGTGGCAGGATCAAATGTTTTTGCATGTCAGGAATATTTAGCTGGAGAACCAAACGCTGATCTAACTCCTTCAAATGTGGCTAATCAAACTGTCTGGCATTACTTTACGGCTCCACCTTCTGGTGCTGTAGAAATGAGTATTCGCGCGTACATTGGAATGGACGTTCTAAGATACAATGTATTTGAATTATTGAATGGAACGGATTGTTATGGAGGTTTAAATCCTGCTACTTATACCCAGGATGGGACGCAAGCAACGCCGTTAATTCAACCCATCATCTCCGGTAATGCTGGATTTACAGGAACTCAGCAATCAGCATGTTGTTTGAATCCAGGTCAATTATATGCCATTCAAATAGATGGGGGTTCACCCGGAGATGAAGGACAATATATCATTGAATACATACAAGAGGTGTATAGTGACGCTGGAATTATTTATGTGGAATTGGCGAACGATGATAGTTTGACAAATGCGCAACAAGACACAGCGTTCGTTTGCTTTGGTGATGCTTTCACACCGGGAATTACCGTGAATGGAATTAATGAGTCAACGCAAAGCTTACCGGATTGTTTGACACCAGGATACGTGATTCATCAAGTACAAAATTTACCTAATCCAATTGCAAATACAGGATTTAACAATGCTTATATTGATACATTAATTGGATTAAATGGAACATACACCAATAATGGTAACGGAAATGGTTCATTTGGAAATCCATTGTATAACACCTTGTATTACATTTCACCTGCCGGCGACATTACTTCTGATTGGGGTGATTTTTCTTGTGGAACTTCGACAGTTTCGACAGGTTTACCAATCGTTTTCTTACAACAACTCAATGCTGTCTTCAATTATGACAATGCTTCATGTACGGCTACATTTTCTGCAACAGGAGGTTTAAATGGTTATTATTCTAACCCTTATTCCTATTCGATTACTAGTCCATCAGGAAGTGTAGTGGCAAATGGAACTTTGTCGCCTGGAGTTAGTACTTCCTATACAGGATCTGAAGCTGGCATCTATACAGTTCAAATTAATGACGGAGCTTGCCCGCAAACATTTACCTTTGACGCCACTAACTGTAACAACCCATGTACACCAACAACTACAACCGTTGATTTAGCGATTTGTGAAGGTGAATCTGTTTTATTAGGCGGCTCTTTCCAAACTTCTTCTGGAATCTATACGGATGTATTCATTACAGCACAAGGATGTGACAGCACTGTGACAACAAACCTTTCTATTAATCCTGTAGACAAAGTGACGGAAGAGCATGATTTATGTCCTGGAGGATCAATTCAAATTGGTCCAAGTGTTTATACATCTCAAGGTGTTTATGTTGATACGCTTCAAGCTGTAACAGGTTGTGATTCGATAGTAACGTCGATTGTATTTATGTTACCGACTATTACAACCAATATCGACGCAACAATCTGTTACGGTGCAACATACGATTTCAATGGAGCTAATTTAACCCAGTCTGGCGTGTACAATACAACCCTTGCCACTTCGGAAGGCTGTGACTCCTTAGTAGTGCTATCGCTATTCGTTACCGAACCGAATTCAAGTTACCAAACTGCTGAAATATGTATTGGAGAAAATTATACATTTGGTGGAAATATATACACACAAAGTGGAATCATCTACGATACGATTCAAACCGCTGCTGGATGTGATTCAGTTCTAATTTTGGAACTTTCTGTAGTCGATTGTGAATTTGAAATCAGTAACATGATTACACCTAACGATGACGGGCAGAACGATGTTTGGAAGGTAAGTGATCCCGACAAAATAAACAATTGTAAAGTTACCATTCACAACCGATGGGGAGAAGTAGTTTTCCGATCAGATGATTACAACAACGAATGGAACGGTAAGAAAAATAATACAGGTGAGGTTCTTCCTGATGGAGTATATTTCTACGTCATCAAATGTGATGATAAAAAATATACAGGATCAATCAATTTATTAAAATTCAAGAAATAATTCAGCCATGAAATATTCTATTCTTTTCTTTTCGATAGTCGGTTTTCAAGCTATTTCCATGGCACAGCAAACACCTCAAAGTAGTGTCTATAATTACAATAGATATGCTATAAATCCTGCATATGCTGGATCTAGTGGTTGCACAGATGTTACTTTTTCTCATTTAAATCAATGGGTAAAAGTGGAAGGAGCTCCACTTACAAGTTATGTTGGAATTAACACCCGTTTAGGTAAGTCATTTGGAGTGGGAGGCCAAGTACTAATTGATAAAATCGGCATGGTAAATCAAGTAAGTGGACTTGGTTCTTTATCCTACGGACTTAATCTGGGAATTAATCACAAAATCCGCATTGGTGCTAGTGTTGGATATAATCAATACCGTGTTGATCCTTCCTCAGCCATTGTTTTTGATCCAAATGATCCTATCGCTAATGGCGGCGTAAATTCAGCAGGAACCATTAACAGTGAGTTGGGATTGTTGTATCAGTTCAAGAATTTAGAAGTGGCTGTTGCCTCGAAACAACTTATCCAATCCTACACTAATTTTAGTTACAATGGACTCGATGGATACGGACTCAGGCGACACATGAATGGATTAATTTCCTATGCAATTCCGGTTAATGACAATTTCACCATTAAACCATCTGTTTTTGCCAAGGGAATTAACTCTGGTTTTCAAACAGATATGAATGCGGATGTCATTTACAAAGACTTTCTTTACGGCGGTTTAGGTTACAGAACTCAGGTCGGATTAATTGCTCGCGTTGGTGTGAATATTCAAGATTTATTTTTCATAGGATACGCTTACGAAAGTCCAATGGCAAATATTGCCAGTTACAGTTCAGGATCGCATGAAGTAGTTTTAGGGTTGAAATTTTGTAAAAACAAAAAGAAACAGCAAGAAATCGTAAAAAATGACAGAGACACTAGTAATTTGGTGAGAAATATCGAAATTCGAGTTGATACGCTTGTTATAACAAAGGTGGATACAATATATATCGAGAAGGCTACCATCTCCAAAAAAATTGACAAATCGGAGCTTATTAACAAGAACATTTTATTCGAATTTGACAAAGCCATCGTTCAAAAAGTGGCATACGGCGAATTAGAATCCCTCATCAATATTTTAGTTGATCGACCAGAAATTAAAATTGAATTACAAGGACACACGGATGCTGTTGGTGCCGAGACCTATAATGTTGGTTTATCAAAAAATCGTGTAAATGCCGTTCGAGACTTCTTAATTGCCAACGGTATAGACACCAAACGCATCATCTGTGATTATCACGGAGAAACAAAACCAAAGGCTTCAAACAATAACGCCATTGGAAGACAAGAAAACAGAAGAGTTGAAGTAAGATTCATTGAATAAAGGAAAAGCTGGGAAACCAGCTTTTTTTATAAGTCTTTGTTTATAGAGTGCATATCGTTGTGATTTTCCTCTATCTGATCTTTTATGAACTGTATACTTTTAGTAAGCATGAAGATATCCTGAGTGGAATTTTTACTTAACCACAACCAACTCTCATTTTCGTGATCAACAGCCCTTCCCATGTGATAGAGCGTATCAAACTTTTGTTCTAATAACCATTTTCCTGCTTGTTGATTTCCTTCTGCAAGATGTATCATAGCCATGAGGTGCGCATACCCATTTTTTAATAACCAATCTCTAGGTTCGTCTTTGAGATAGATAGCATGCACACTGTAGAACAATTCAGGATATCCATTGTTTTTCAACCAATTTTGAATTTCTTCATTACCTTCCACCGCTTTTGCCCATGCCAAAATTATTAGCGATGGATAATCTATCGGTTTGAGCGATTTCACCGAAATTGGCTTTTTATCAGTTTTTTCCTCTTTCTTAAAAAATTTCCACACCATTGCTACGAATCATATTGTTAGAAGAACCAAAGTGCTACAAAAATTGCGGTAATAACGCATATCAAATCTACAAGTAACATAGTTCCCAAGGTGTATCGCGTGTTTTTTACATTTATTGAGCCGAAATAAACAGCAATGACATAAAAGGTAGTTTCAGCACTACACTGAAAAATACAACTCAAGCGTCCGGTCAACGAATCAGGTCCATAACTATTCATGGCATCAATCATGAAACCTCTTGAACCTCCTGAGCTAAATGGTCGCAGCAGTGCCACAGGTAAGGAATTAGTAATATCTTTTGCCACTCCTACCATTTTAAACGCCTCCGAAATACC